>URRG01000206.1 GCA_900550095.1 uncultured Oscillospiraceae bacterium | reverse complement strand
AATAGCCGGGGCCGCCCATACCGGTGCCCTGAGGGTCGCCGCCCTGGATCATAAAGCCGGGAATCACCCGATGGAAAATCGTGCCGTCATAAAATCCTTTTTTCACGAGAGACAGAAAATTTTTCACTGTATTGGGAGCGGTCTCCGGATAAAGCTCCACTGTTATGGCGCCTCGGTTGGTTTCGATTGTGACAATAGGATTTTTCATTGCTGTTTCCTCCTTCATATATCCGGGCTCCGCCGGTTCTGCGGAAATATAAAATGCGCGCTTAGCGCGCATTTTACAGCCCAATCTTTTCTTTTACAGTATACCATGAAGTTTTGAAATCGCCAATAGAAAGAGAAAAGTTCCTGATACATAATGGAAATGGATTCCGTTTGCACCGCATCAAAAATGCATATGCTTCAAATAGGGGGCAGAGGGCACGTCTCTTAGAAGATCCTCAATGGAAACGCCGAAAAGCTGCAGGATTTTCATCAAATTGGGAACAGTAGGATAAGACCGGCCTCTCTCATAGGCCGTATATGAGGAAAGAGAGATGCCCAGGATCTTGGCTACCTGCGCCTGTGTCAGCTGGGCGCTTTTTCTTCGAATCCGCAAATTGACAGCAAAGTTTTCCAACGACTCTTCCTTTAGCAGCATAATATGTACTCCTCCTATGTTGACACTATTAGTTTACATATTTAATAATAATAGATTCTGTTAGTTTCTGTCAACGGTTTACAATTTTTATACGGGAAAGTAACTAATAGTGGAGATGAAAAGGATGCATGGACTGGGTCAGAAAATCTATATGGCGAGAAAGGTCAAGAAGTATTCCCAAGCCCAGCTGGCGGAAAAGATCGGAAAAAGCCGGGCGGTAGTCAGCGCATATGAAAATGACCTGAAGACCCCTTCGGGAGAAACCTTGATCGATCTGGCTGTTGTTTTGGATATATCGCTGGATTACCTTGTGGGATTCGTCAACAGGCGTTCCGTAGTAGTGGAGGGACTTTCAGAATTACAGATCGAGTCGGTTATTCAGCTGGTGACGGAATATCGGGAGGGAAAACGGTATCCGGGATTTACAGCCCATCAAAAGCAAATCCTAACCGACATTATGGGAGAATTCGGAAAGCTGCCGAAGGGAAGAGAATGAGAGAATCCTAAAAATGGGGAACGGCCTTGAAATACCGCCCCCCATTTTGCTGTCAAAGCGAAATTTCCGCTTCACCCGTTTTGGATGACCATGCGACGAGCCGGACATTTCCGGCTCCCCTTCGGATATACGCGATAAGTCTTCCATTCAGAACGCGGCGCGAAGGTCTCGCGTATGAGGTCAGGTCGTCGGGGCCGCCGTTTTCGATTCCCAGAAGACGGGCGTCGCCGATCACATGCAGGAAGATTTCGGGTCCATATCCGGGGAGAAGAAGCCCGTTCTGGTCGGCAGCGGCAATTTCTACCTGGCAGACGGAGCTTTCGCAGGGGTGTTCCCATACCTGCATCAGGAGCTTTTCGGGGGTAGACGCTGTGCGGAGACGGTCTTCGACAGTCCCCTCGCCGTTTTTGCACACGGCGCAAAGCTCTCCCTCTTCAAAGGGAAGCGTCCAGAAGGCTCTTCCGCAGGCTTCTTCCGAAACACTTTGTTCTCCCAGGCTTTTTCCGTTCAGAAAAAGCTCTGCCCGTTCGCAGTTGGTATAGCAGGAGACCGTGATTTCCTCGCCGGGCCCCCAGTTCCAGGAGAAGCTTTCCTCATAGGGCTTTCCGCTTTTGCCTGCGGAAAGCTTGCAGAAGGGCTCATCCGTCCATATGGCTTTTCGCTGATACCAGAGAGGCTTTTCAAAGCCCGCCAGATTCAGTATCCCCGCCTGAGAAATCCGGACAGGCCACCCCTGTGCTTCGCCTAGAAAATCGATGCCTGTCCACAAAAACTGCCCGCAGATATAGTCGCTGTTTTTCACGAAGAGCCACGCGCGGGCATCTGTAGAGTTTTCGCTGCCATAGATCACATGGGGATATTTGGCGTGATCCTCTTCATATAGATGCTCCTTGTAATTGTAGCCGACGATGTCCAACGTCTGTGCATAGCCGGTTTGATTAGAAAGCTCCGGGAAAGCCAGCGCCGAAGTGACCGGCCTGGAGAGATCGTACCGTTTAACGATGGAGACCAGTTCCGCCGAAAGCCTTGAGAGCCGCTCTGCGTTGGGTTTGTTAGGATCATACTGCCGTTCCCGCTGGGGCTTGTTGGCATCGTTGTTTCCCGTCATGCTTTCAAAAAGCGGATGTACATAAGGGTCGTTGGGGTAGTCGATCTCGTTTCCGATGCTCCACATAATTACGGAGGGATGGTTCCTGTCTCTGAGCACCATCTGGGCAAGATCGCGTTCATGCCATTCCGGAAAGGCCTCCGAGTATCCGTAATGCTTGGGCGGATATACGTTATGTCCCTGCCACCACTTGTTCTTGCAGCCTTCCCATTCGTCGAAAGCTTCGTCCATCACAAGGAAGCCCATCTCGTCGCAGAGAGAAAGAAGCTTTGCATCCGGCGGATTGTGGCTGGTGCGGATAGCGTTTGCGCCGCATCCTTTAAATTTCTCTAGCCGCCTGCGCCAGACCTCCTCTGGGACGGCTGCTCCCAGGCAGCCTGCGTCGTGGTGGATACACAATCCCTTGATCTTTGTGGAAACGCCGTTGAGGAAAAAGCCTGTATCCGCGTCGAAACGAATAGTGCGGAAGCCGATGCGGTGTTCTTCCCGGTCTGTTTCCCGTCCCTCTTGGAGCGCCCGGCAGACAAGCGTATAAAGGGAGGGGGAATTTGGGCTCCAGAGCTTTGGAAGGATCACGGTCAGCTCCGTTTTGCCCCGGGAGGGGAGTGATTCTGAGCGTGCGGCCTCTGTTCCGTTTTCATCTATCAGGCGGAACTGCGTCTGCGCGTCTTCTTGTGTCAGTTCCCATTGAAGCTGGAGGACCGCCTCCTTCTCATCGGCGCTTTTTGTAAATGCGAATACGCTGTGCTGGACGAAGTGACAGGGCTCTTTGACAGTTAGCAGCACATCCCTGTAGATCCCGCTGCCTGTGAACCAGCGGGAATCCGCCAGATCGTTGTGCTCTACACGCACGGCGAGGACATTGTCGCCTGGAACGACGAACTCTGTGATGTCATACGTAAAGGTGCTGTATCCATAGGGACGCGTTCCCAGATAGTTGCTGTTGATCCAGACACGGCTGTTTTTATAGACGCCTCCGAAGGTGACGTAGACGCGTTTTTGCAAAACGTCTTCCTCCAAATGAAAGCGTTTTCTGTACCAGCCTGTTCCGCCCGCCAAATAGCCTGTCCCGCTGCTGTACCGGATATCGAAGGGCAGTGTCACAGACCAGTCGTGGGGAAGCTCTACCGATTCCCACCCGGAGTCGTCAAAGCCCTTGTAAAAGGCCTCGTTTTCATCGCCCAGGCGGAATTTCCATCCGCTGTTTAAGGTTGTATCCATTCTGCTTCTCTTCCTTTCTCTTAAAATTATGGTTTGGCGCGGAAATCCCCGCGCACCGGCGGCAAAAGCGCCGCCGAAAGATCTCAAAATAAAACGGCGTTACGTTAAACGGATATCCGAGTCCGGTCAGAGGTTCAAAGGCATAGCCGCGCATACAAAACGGGGAAGCCGCGAAATGAAGCGCTAAGGGCGGCGCCTTGTTTCCCCCACAGTATAGAGGAGGAGCATGGCTTTGTCAATGTGATTTCTACCCGCTTTGCTGCAAAGAAGAACTGAGCAGGAAGGACCCCTGCGGGAATGGGCCGTCTTCTCTCTTTTTATTGCGCGGCTCCTGTGGTATACTGTTTATGAAAAATTCTCCCTCTCCACTGGAACCCGTACTATGCATGCAGAGGGGCGGCATGAGTCTCAGGGAGATTTTTAAGGGCCGGTATGCCGGCCCGGAGTAGAATGCGAAAAAAGGAAGGTGTTTATATGAAATATATATCGTGGAATGTAAACGGCCTGCGGGCCTGCCTGACAAAAGGGTTTGAGGAATTTTTCCGGGCGTCGGACGCCGATGTTTTCTGCCTGCAGGAAACAAAGCTCCAGCCGGGCCAGGTGGAGCTTTCTCTGCCGGGCTACCGGCAGTATTGGAATTCTGCAGTGAAAAAGGGGTATTCGGGAACGGCGGTTTTCACAAAACGGGACCCCCTCTCTGTCAGCTATGATATCGGGGACGAGGCCCATGTGGGAGAAGGACGCAGCATTACGCTGGAATATGCCGACCATTATCTGGTGACGGTGTATACCCCCAACGCCCAGCGGGAATTGGCCCGTATCGCTTACAGGATGGAATGGGAAGACGCCTTCCGCCGCTACCTGCTGGAGCTGGATGCCAAAAAGCCCGTGGTGGTCTGCGGAGACATGAATGTGGCCCATCAGGAGATCGATCTGAAAAACCCAAAGACCAACCGGGGAAACGCAGGCTTCAGCGATGAGGAACGGGGAAAGATGACAGAGTTGCTTTCTTCCGGTTTTACGGATACCTTCCGGTATCTGCACCCGGATACGACAGGCGCTTACAGCTGGTGGAGCTATATGTTCCATGCCAGGGAGAAGAACGCGGGATGGCGTATCGACTACTTCCTGGTTTCCGACAGGCTTCGAGACCGGGTTCGAGAGGCCAATATCCGGGCAGAGATTCTGGGGAGCGACCATTGTCCCGTGGAGCTGGTTCTGGAGGATTGACCAGGCGGTATTTCTATATTTTCAAATGATAGCCGGCACAAAAGGCGCACCGCAAAATAACTGCGGCGCGCTTTTTTCTGTGTACTAGGAAATAGTGTGCTGAATAGGAAGCATACTTTTTGAAACCTATAGTTCATATTTTTTTCATTGCAGGGGATGCGGCTCTCCTCTGTTTGGAGTTTTCAAATCCTTCTGTTGGAGCGTCCTGTATTTTTTAGGCGTACAGGCGGAGTATTCCCGGAAAGCTTTGATAAAATAGCTCACGTTGCTGAAACCCACGCAGTAGCAGATCTCTGTAATAGGGAGCTCCGTTCCGGAAAGGAGAGC
>URRG01000205.1 GCA_900550095.1 uncultured Oscillospiraceae bacterium | reverse complement strand
AGCATGGCCAGGTTGGTCTTGCCGCACGCGGACGGGAATGCAGCGGTGATGTATTTGACTTCGCCCTTCGGGTTCTCGAGGCCAAGGATCAGCATATGCTCTGCCATCCAGCCTTCGGTCTTGCCCTGGTAGGAAGCGATGCGCAGTGCAAAGCACTTCTTACCCAGCAGCACGTTCCCGCCGTAACCGGAGTTCACGGAGATGATGGTGTTGTCCTCCGGGAAGTGGCAGATATAGCGCTTCTCTTCATCGATGTTGCACTTGCAGTGCAGGCCGCGCACCCAGTCGTTGCTGTCGCCCAGAGCCTCTACGACTGCATTGCCCACACGGGTCATGATGGCCATGTTGAGCACAACATAGATGGAGTCGGTCAGCTCGATGCCGATCTTGGAGAAGGGGGAGCCCACAGGGCCCATGGAATAGGGGATCACATACATGGTGCGGCCCTTGTAGCTGCCTCTTGCGATGTCATAGAGCATCTTGTAGGCCTTTTCAGGATCCATCCAGTTGTTGGTGGGGCCTGCGTCTACTTCCTTTTTGG
The DNA here is from genome assembly GCA_900550095.1 of uncultured Oscillospiraceae bacterium. Classification (GTDB taxonomy): domain Bacteria; phylum Bacillota; class Clostridia; order Oscillospirales; family Acutalibacteraceae; genus UMGS1264. The sequence goes on along the minus strand of URRG01000205.1, from coordinate 4,502 downwards.
AGCAGATGTAGGTTCTGCCCTCTACACGGGCAACATCGTTCACGGCAGTGCGGTGCAGATAGCAGCCGGGGAGCTTTTCCTCGTTCAATTTGATCATTTCGCCGGTAGAGCAGGCTTCCTTGCGGAGAGCTTCCAGCTGCTCCTCGGAACCGTCGATCCACAGGACCTGATCCGGATTGACGAGATCCTTCATGTTCTCGATCCAGTTCAAGACAGACTGATTTTTCGTCATAGTCATTTTTCTCCTTTCAGCCGAAAGAGGCTAAACGCATTCTTGCAAATATTATACTATATCGTTAAGAAATAATCAACTGAACAATTTATGAATAAACAAAGGCAGAACGACGAATTGAAAGGAAAAATACCAGAAGTTTTTTGCAATATTCCTAATATACTCTCCATATCGCGTGCCATAGGCCTTTTTCGCTTGGAAAATGCATTCGTTATAGAAGGAAATGCGAAAAAGAGCAAAGATTTCCGTCCCTCTGTTTTTCATTTTCCCATTTTTCTAAATATGCAGGACGGAAGCACTCATCCTGCATATTCAGGCTGTCATATGCCGGAAACAGAAGCTCTCTTCTTTTTAGAGGAAATTCCCCGTTACCCTTCGTCAATAGAGACGGCTGCGCAGCCGTTGAGCTCCATGCCCGCGGTTTTTCCCGCAAGATATTCATAATAGGCCTGGGAGCCGATCATGGCGGCGTTATCTCCGCAGAGGCTTAGATCCGGCCTGTAAAATACCCAGCCCCGGCTGGCGCACTCCGCTTCCAGAACGCGGCGCAGAAGAGAATTGGCCGAAACGCCCCCTGCGATCACCAGCTTTTTTGCACCTGTATCCTCTGCGGCGCGGATGAAATTCCCTGTGAGGCAGTCCACAACCGCTTTCCGGTAAGAAGCAGAAAGGTCGGGAATAGAAATCTCCTCCCCTCTTTGCTCAGCCGTGTGCAACAGGTTGATCACAGCTGTTTTCAGGCCGGAAAAGCTGAAATCATACGGAGCCCCCACCACGGACGGTCTCGGGAGCCGGAAGGACTCCGGGTCGCCTGTCTCCGCCAGCTTATCCATGGCGATCCCCCCTGGATAAGGCATCCCCATAGCACGGGCGGCCTTGTCAAAGGCTTCGCCGGCGGCATCGTCTCTGGTGCGGCCCAAAACATGCAGTTCCGTGTAAGTTTTCACCTGGATGATATGGCTGTGGCCGCCCGATACCACAAGGCAGAGAAAGGGCGGTTCCAGCTCCGGGCTCGTCAGATAATTGGAGGCTATGTGCCCCCGCAGATGATGAACCGGGATTAAAGGCTTCCCCGCAGCCAGGGAAAGACCCTTTGCAAAATTCACTCCTACCAGCAGGGCTCCGATCAGGCCCGGCGCATAGGTAACGGCAATCGCGTCCACCTCTGAAAGCTCCATCCCCGCCTCCTGCAGAGCCTGCCGGGTCACGGGGACCACCGCCTCACTGTGGCGGCGGGATGCAATCTCCGGCACCACACCTCCATAGAGCCTGTGTTCCTCCACCTGAGAAGCGACTACAGAGGAAAGTATCTTTCTCCCATCCTCTACCACCGCCGCCGCGGTCTCGTCGCAGGATGATTCCAAAGCCAGTATACGCATTTTTTGTTCCTCCATACTCCAAAACCGGATTCTCACCGGAAAGTTTCAACATTGAGAAAGCCTTGCGGCCTTCCTTTTCCACGTTTATAGATCGAGCTACCGAGGTGCAAATGCAGAACTGCAGAACTCAAAAGCCTGCGGACGCACAAGCCTAGAGGCATTCGATAATAGGCACCGTCAGGAAGATCAGCCAGCCCGGGTGCCACAGGTTCCAAACGCCTCCCAAAGCAAGAAAAACCATGGCGCAGCATACAGGCCATGTTGCTTTTACGGCTGTTTTGAAGCCTCCCGCCCCATGTATACATCCCACAAAAGTATAGTAAATGGGGATAGTCAAAAAAATCAGCCAGCCCGGATGCCATAAATCCCCCAGGAAACCGAGGAGCAGATAAATGAGAGCGCACAGCACCGGAAAGGAGCCCTCGAACCGACCGCCTTTTTTCCTTTTCTTTTTCTTGTCCTTCTGTTTCACAGGCACGCCGTCGAAGCTCTCCAGCGGTTCGCCCATACCGTTCCAGCCGGGGATCTCCGTCCCCTGGATGCGGAATTTTTTCAGCAGCTCCTCCGTCTCCGGGTCGCTGGGATCCAAACCGTCGAAATGCAGGGATTTTCTGCCTTCCCTTTCAATGACCGTCACCGAGCGTCCCTGGGGATCCGTCACCGTAACAACGACCTCATCTCCTGTGCGGCAGGTCTCCACACGGCTTCCGTCCGGGGCGTCGTATACCTCCCGCTCCCGTGGAAGAGGGCCCCTGTGAGAGGCGGCTCCTTCTTCCCCGCCTTTTTCCGCATTTTCTTCCTCAGAAGGAGCCTCCGGACGCTTTTGCTTTTCCCCGCCGTCCTCCGCTGCGGTTTCAGGCCGTGGGATGGAAGCGCGCGTCCCCTTCCCCCCGGCCTCATCTACGTTCCCATAAAGAGAGGCGCCCTCCGGCAGACTTCCTCCCCCAGGGGATTCCAGGGCGGAAGATTCCTCCTGCCGCTCTTTCTCTTTATCTTCCGCCGCCTCTTCTGCCTCCGTTGCTTCTTCCTCTTCTCCCGTAAGCAGAAGCCCATCCAATGAAACGTGATACAGCCTGGAAAGGCAGATCAGGTTATCCGTATCCGGGCAGGATTCCGCCCGCTCCCACTTGGAAACTGCCTGCCGGCTGATACCCAGGCGGGCCGCCAGCTCCTCCTGGGAAAAGCCGTTTTTCTTGCGAAGCTCCACAAGCCGGTTGGCGATCTCAATATTCATTCTGAACCTCCATCTCTCCGGCGGGCCGTGCTGTCGTGGTATATGCAGATACAAACCGCAGCCGGTTTTCCTAGCTGTCCGGGGCTTTTCCGCCTGAGGCGCCCCCCTCCGGTTTCAGAATACCGAAAAAACGGGCCTTCTTTCCACCCATTCTGCTTTACAATCCGGCATGCAACCAAAGGTTGCGGCCTCTATGCGCCGCTTTTTCCCATTCCGCGCCTCTAAAGCTCCCCAAAAAAGCCTTTGCCCATCAGTCAGTACAGAACCACCGTATCCGCCCAGACGCAGCAGCGGCCCTCATAGCTCTGCTGTTTGCCTGTGCGGCTGTCCACAATGGAGTTGAACTCATAGGAGACCGTTTCATCCGAAAGGATATACCGGGCGATGAGATACCGGTCTTCCACACAGGCGGTCATCTCCCCCAGCTCCCGGCTGTAAGAACAGTTCATGTTGGAATGGGCCTGCCCCTCTATGCGCCAGCGGTTTTCTTCTTCCACGATCCGGTAGACCCGGAAGGGCTGCCCCTCCCCCACAGAGAGCAGGAAGCCCGCCGGAGGATCCCCTTCCTTCAGGTTCAGCTCCGCAGCTATTTCCTTTTTGCCCGTCTGCTTGTGAATGGAGAGCACCCGCTGGTCGTTGGTGGGGAAATACCGGGCCCGGAAATAAAGCCGCTCCCCGTCCATGCCCGCATACCGCACCAGACCCGAGGTCCCCGCGCTGAACAGAAGCTCCAGAGGAGTGTGCTCTTCTCCCGCCTTCAGGGAAACGATCAGGTCGAACAGAGGGCATTCCCATACCCGGTCACAGACCGAATCCCCCAGCCAGCGCCTGTTTTTATAGCATGTCTCCTTTTCCTCCTCATCCCCGTGGGGAAGAAGGATCAGAAGGCGGGGGAGCCCATCCGGATCAAAAGGGATGATACCGGAAGCCTCCGCCGCGCAGATACGCGGATCCCGAACATAACAGGGCTTCTTTTCATCCAAATCGTAGAGGCAGGCGGCCTTTTCCATGCCCGTGGTTTCCGTATACCGCCGGAAAAGAGCCTTATGCCGCTGGTTCGGCACGGTGAAAAACAGCAGATGGCTGGCATTCAGGGCCGCACAGCCGTTAAAGGCTCCTATCAGGCTGAGCTTGTCCAGATTGCGTTCCGCGCCCGTCAGCTTATCCACCCGCAGCACCCAGACCTCGCTGTCCCCATTTTCCATCACAATCAGGATATCGTTGGGGAATCCGTAATAGTGGTGCACGAAGGAGGGATTCTGCAGGATATAATTGGTGATGATCCGCTCCCGCTTCGTTTTCCGGTTGTATTCCAGCAGAAAGAGGATGTTGTGCCCCTCTTCCATCTTCTCTTCCGCGTAATAGATAAAATCGCCGCTCACTTCGATCAGTTCATCCCGGCAGCTGGTGAATACGTTCCGAAGATCCTCTATGATCAAGGGCCCATCCCTCCTTCTTTTTTATTCTGTCCTTTTGTCCGCTTTTCCGTTTCCCCGCAAGGAAAACGGCCCGTTTCAAGAAAACCGGCGCTTTTGCGGAGACGGTTAAAAACGCCTTACAAAGGTACATGAAGCATATAGTCTCAGCTAGTATCAGTACACATTATATCATCTTCCGCCCCTGGGGAAAAGAGGGAAGGAAAAAAAGCGGGCGGCAG
>URRG01000204.1 GCA_900550095.1 uncultured Oscillospiraceae bacterium | reverse complement strand
GGTCCTCACCATGGATCTGCATGCGGCGCAGATTCAGGGATTTTTCAATATTCCGGTGGATCATCTGCTGGGGGCTCCCGTGCTTTCCTCCTTTATCCGGGAACGGCTGGGGGACCGGGTGAAGGACGGTTATGTGGTTGTATCCCCGGATCTGGGTTCCGTCACCAGGGCCAGGACCTTCGCGGCCAAGATCGGATGTCCCATGGCGATCGTGGACAAGCGCCGCCCCCGCCCTAACGAGAGCGAAGTGATGAACGTCATAGGCGACGTAAAGGGCAAAAAGGTGATCCTGGTGGACGATATGATCGATACCGCCGGGAGCATCTGCAACGCGGCCCGGGCCATGCTGGAGAGAGGCGCGGTGGAGGTCACGGCCTGCGCCACCCATGGAGTCCTTTCCGGCCCCGCGGTGGAGCGTTTGGAGCAAAGCCCCATCCAGGAAGTGATCCTTTTGGATACGGTGCCGCTGAAGGCTGAAGAGCTTTCTTCCAAATTTACCATCCTGCCCGTGGCGCCCCATTTTGCGGAGGCTATTGAGCGCGTGTATATGGATAAGCCCATAAGCCCGCTGTTTGTATAAGAGACCGGGGCAGGTCCCGGGAAGAATACCGGCAAATCTGAATAGCGCTAAACAAAACCGGATGCGGATTCTCACGGAATCCGCATCCGGTTTCTGCTACTCCTTTGCCGCCCGCAGAAGGGTTGTGTTTTCCTGCCGCCAAAGGATCCCGCAGGAAATGAATCCCGCCTCCAGCAGCATTTTCCTCTGGCGCTCCGGCGTGCAGGGGGTGTCGTAATGGCAGAATACATCTTCCGGAATCCCCTGCTCTGCCCGGAGACGCTGGTTTTCCTTGAAATAAAAGGCCTCTTCCTCTTCCGACGCGGCCATATAGTCGCATTCCAGATAGACCCCGCCGGGCCTCAGAGCTTCCTGAATGCGGCGGTAAAGCTCTGTTTTGGCCTCCGGCCTGAAATGGTGGAGAGATTGGAAGGATACGGCGGCGTCAAACCGCTCCCTGCCGAAATCCACCGAAAAATAATCGCCGCAGATCAGTTTAAGCCGGGGGCTCAGGCGTTTGGCCTTCAGTTTTTCCAGCATGGAGGCCGTCATGTCTATGCCCGTTACGGAGATTTCCGGAAAACGGCGGAAGATCTGTTCCAGCTCCAGCCCCGTGCCGCAGCCCAGATCCAGAAGGGAGGCGGTTCCGCAGGGCAGGGCTTCCGCCAGTTTTAGGTAACCCTCCCGGCAGCCGTTTACCTCTTCCAGCATGTGCTCGTCATAGCCCTCTAAACGGGCGGTAAAAAAATCGCTCATGGTTTCAAGCTTCATAATCAAAACCGTGCTCCGGGTTTCTGCAAGCAGCTCTATGGGGAAGATAAATGATAGGATGCATGCACACCCGCCCCCTGCCCGGCAACCGGAAACGCCCTCCTTTTCAAATATACATGTATGCGGAACCGGCAGGGAGATTTCTTCCGGAGGGAAATCCCTTCTTAATCCTGCCTGATTTCCCCTTTTGCGAACAGATTGTCCTTCCCCATGCCGCATACATAGGGATTGGAGTCATATGTATGACAGAACTCGAGAAATTCTTCCTTTTGGGCGGGGTCTCTCATGATTTTTCGCAGGATTTCATTTGGAATGGTCCTGGCGTAGGCCCCCGGCCCGGCGAGACAGATGTTTTTTACACCGCAGGAGGAGAGGAGCCCTTCCAATTCATCGGGCATGAAGGCATAGGTGATGACCCAGGGCGCGCCGCCCCTCTTATATTCCTTTATTTCTTCCTCCCCGCCCATAAGGCCCTTTTCCAGCAAATCCTCACAGACCCCTTTTTGAAAATGGAATTGATTTATGGCTGCCTCGCGGTTTTGCAGGCACCACTGCACCCAGGGATCTTCACAATCGCTATCCAGAATAAATTGATTTTTCTGCAGAGGATTGGCAAGATAGGGCAGATACCCCAACCTGCTGGAAACACTGAGCAAAATCCGCTTTCTGCAGATACGCACCAGGTTCCGGATGACCTCTTCCTGACGGGGGTAGGTGTACGAGACGGGGGTGTCAAAGCTGATAACCATATCGAAGGAGCGATCCCCATAGGCGGAAAGATCCTCCAGCGAACCTTTCACAAAAGCAATATTTTCTAAAACACCGGCCTCTTCGGCCAGCTCCCGAGCCTTTTGCAGCATGGGCTCAGAGATATCGAAATGTGTAACGTGAAGCCCCTTCTTTGCGAGAAGAATCGAAAAGCGCCCGCATCCGGCTCCCCCGTCGAAAACGGTTTTTATGCCCGAAAGGCTGGCTAGCAGTTCCTTTTCTATATGGCTTTTCTGCACGATATCGTCTATGAAGGTTTCCTCCCGGCGGCTTTCCAGCTCTCCCTTATCGGGCAGGTTCCAAAGACGCTCAGATATTTTTTGTGAATACTGCAGGTATTGTTCTTCGTTCATGTTCCCTCCCTGGCCGCCGCCTGTACTGCGGCTATGAGATCCGGCGGCCTTCTGTGTGTTCGGCTTGTTTTCAGGCTGTTTCAAGGGCTTCCCTTTCCTTTTCCGTCAGGATCCGCTGGATGCTTTTTTCTGAAAGGCAGTAGCGGCAGGCCAGTTCTTTCCGGGAAGCTCCTTCCCGGTATTCCCGGTAAATTGCCGCGTTCCGGCGGCGGGTGGGCTCTTTGGCAGAATTTTTCTCTCCCCATTTCATTTTGCTGGCTTCCTTTTTGGGGATATACATATATATTCCCTCGGCATATTTCTGAAGCTCTTCTATGAGGGCTTCAGGCAATATGTCCCGGGCGTTCTGATAGCGCATGGTGCTCCTCCTAAATCATGTTCATCACGTGTATCGCGTTCAGCGCGTTCAGGCGTTCGTTTGAGTTTAGGATCGAGCAAAGGCTATTGCGTGCTTGCATGTTTGCGTATTGCGATTATGGTAAGCAGGGTGTGCAGGAAACGAACGGCTCCCCGGCAGGAAAGCCGATTTTTCGTTCTGCCGTTCTATCCATTTTCATATTCGGCGTTCCGCATACTTGCGCATATGCGTACTATGCGTACTATGCGCGTATACGCGGCGATGATAAACCTGCGCGTCAGCCTTTGCTCACGCACAAATCTCGCTTCTGGTCTGCCGGGCTGCAGGGCGGCGGGTGAACATACGGAAGCTCTCCTTTCGGTTTGTATTTTTATGGGAGGAAAGAAGCCTCTCCATACTCTTTTCTTACTAAACTATAGCATGAGAATCCTGTTCCCACAACCTTAAAGATATTTCAGAACCAACAATGGGCATTTACCGGCTGAAGCCGCGGCGCCTGCAGGGGCTATCCGCCGGCCCCGGCCTGTATATGGGACGAGCCGCACCGCAGCCGGAGGGAAAGCTGCCCCGCCAGAAAGAGGAAAAGAGAAAGAAGGGGCCAGAGCCAGCCGGGAGCTTCCGGAGCGTTCTGAGGCAGGAAGAACCAGCAGGGCGGAAGAAGCCAGCGGAGAGGCTCCAGAAAGGGCAGGAAAACGGTTATATCCAGGAAAATAGGACACAGAACGAGGGAAGCGGAAAATACGGCGGGAAGAAGGGAGACGCCGGCAGAAGGGAGAAATGCCGCGGCCAGGGCTTCTATTCCGGAAAGGGCAGGCAGATACCACAGGAGGCGGTTCCATATATAGAGGGGAACGGCGCCGGGGAACAGGATATGCATAAGACAGAGGGAACCTCCTGTGGAAAGGAACGCCAGAAACAGCTGCAGAAGCTCCAGAGGCAGGGCAAGCTTCCTGAAAAAGGAGGAGGCCCCCAGGGCTGCAACAAGCTCCTGGTTTTTCCGCGGGGAGAGGCCGCCGGCGGAAAGGAACAGGGATGCGAAAGGGAACAGGGCCGCAACGCCGGAGAGAAGGCCCGGAAGCATATTCTCATCCTCTGGGGCCGGCGCGCCCTCCACCGATTCGAAGGCGAAGGAATAGAGCTCCCCATCCTTATACCAGGCGGAAAAGCGCTCCTGCAGTTCCTCGTCCCTGCCGGGAAAGCCGTAATAATCCGCTATCCCTGCGGCCAGGGAGGGCGCGGAGAGGGAAAGCAGCCGGGCGGAAATCTTTTCCCGGAAGAAGGAATCCAAAACGGTGCGCTGGGAGGAAAGGAGCCGGATGCTGCCCTCGGGCGCGGGGGATGGGCCCGCCTCGGGAAAGGAAGCGGGGAACAGAAAGCCGCAGTCCAGCTTTCCGTTTGCGACGGCCTCCCGCAGTTCTTCCTTTTCCATGGGAAGGAAGCCGTCCTCTTCCAGCAGGCGGGAGAAGGCAAGAGCCTCCTCGGAGGGGGAGGCAGTGTCAAAGGCAAATCCTGCGGCGGGAGAGGCTTCCTGCTTGGAAAAGAGCAGGATGCAGCCCGCGGCCAGCACCGGGATCAGCAGAAGGGAGATCCAAAAACCGGCGCTGGAGCGAAGCCGCCGCAGGGCGGTGAGAAAGCAGACGCGGGAGCATAGAAGCTTTTTCAAAGGGCGTCAGCCTCCTTTCTTCCTTTCCGGCGCAGGCAGAGGAGGGAGAGCCCTGTGCAGCCGAGGGAAAGGGCTAGACCTGGGACGAGGCTTTGCGGCCCGGTTTCAATCCCGAAAAGAGGCAGGAAAAGTTCTGCGCACAGGCTGTGGAGGTTCCAGCCGCTGAAGGGGCGGACGGCCTCCGGCAGCAGGAACAGGGGGATCCACCCGCCGCTGAGCAGAAGGCCCGCCGCCGCTCCCGAGAGAAGAAGCAGGAGGGAGGCCTTTCCCCCGGAAAAGAGGGAGAAGCACAGAAGGATACAGGAGGAGACCAGCAGCAGCCCTGCTCCGGCCCATAAAAGGGCAGCCCAGAGCGCCGCGCCCCTTGGGGAGAGGCCTGAAGCGCCGCTCAGCAGCGCCAGCAGACCGCCGCCGGTCAGGAGCTCATAGAGGTATATCCAAAAAAGCTTGGAAAGAAGAAATCCGGAAGGCGTAAGGCCGCAGGCGGCGAAGCGGTTCAGCAGGGGTGCCCTGCGGTCCTGCGAGAAAAGCCTTTGAAAGAAGGCCCCCGAGACAAAGAGGAAAAACACCAGAAAGTGCAGAAGGAAATGGG
>URRG01000203.1 GCA_900550095.1 uncultured Oscillospiraceae bacterium | reverse complement strand
GGGCTTTTCCCTCTTCTCCTGCTCTCTTTGCTTTTTGGGGGAAACCTGTCTGCTGAAAATGCTTTTAGTCCGCCGCATCCAGAGGACTGATGCGTGTGGAAATACGCACATTTCCGCGCCGGTAGTCGTAACGGAATTTCTGCAGAATACGGTCCACCACCATTTCCGCATTCTCATAGGTGATGAGCGGAAGCATGATGATGAACTGCGACGCGCTGTAGGCCGCCACCGTATCCCCCTGGCGGAGGCTGGTGAGGACGGCGTTTTTCAGCCGCTCTACAGGTATCTTCCCCGTCTCATTGGAAAGGATATTGCCCTCGTTGTCCGTAACAGTCAGCAGGACCAGGAATATGGATTGGCCTGTCCGCTGAATAGAACGGGCATGGATCCGGTAAATGTTCTTGAAAATAGTATAATCGCACCAGAAAGCGCCCTTTGTCTTTACGGCTTCCTTCAGGTCGGATTTGATCACGTTCAGATCCATCTCCACGCTGTTCACATTGGTGATCAGCGTCTGATAGAGCGTTTCCATACTGGTGGAAATATCCACGCCCATCTCTCTGTAAAAGAGATTGGTCACGTAGTTGTAGTGCTCCAGAGCCTTGTTCCGGTGGCCCATACTGGCGTAAGCATAGAGAAGGGTCTTGTGGACGGCTTCCTCCAGAGGAATGAATTTCAGGGCGTTTTCCAAAATCGCCACCGCTTCCTCATAGCGGTTCCTGTCCAGAAGAAGGTCGCTCACCCGCAGGACGGAATCGGTAAACATGGTGGTATACCGCACACCCATGGAAACCACCCAGCTGCTGTAGGTGGATTTGGGGAGAAAATCCCCTCTATACAGGGCCAGTATTTCCTTATAGATGCGGATCTGCTCCTCCGGCTCCAGCTCCTTCTGGGCAACGTTCGAGTAAAGCTCCTCCATCTGCTCCGTATCTATGGTGCAGGGGTAGGAATTGTTCCAGCTGTAAGCTCCCCGCATAAAACGGATAAACTCAGGAGCCGGATCCCCACAGAGATCCTTGAGAAGGGTCCTGGCCCGATACACCAGATTTTTCAGGGCGTTTACCGGATCCCCGCATTCGTCCTCTCCCCAGAGGACGTCTATGAGCTTCTCTATGGAAATATCCGCATGCCGGTTGGCTATAAGGTATTCGATCAGCATCCAGACGCGCTTGGTGCGCCCCTTTAGATTGGTGATGGTATTTCCGTTGATGGTGATCGCAAATTCTCCCAGCATATGAATATCGATTACGGGCTTTTTAAATTCCAAACTCACGGAAACCCCTCCTAAACCATTTATGCGCTCCCATACTCTCCAACCGTACAGGCTTCCGGAAGCTCCTTCTTAATATGGCTGCCTATGGACGCCCCATTCCGCCCGGCGCCGCAGCCATCCGCCCTTCCGCGCGGAAAACCGCCCCTCTTTTTCATGCCAGAGCACCCGCAGGCAGCCTTTCTCCTTGAAAGAAAGGGCTCCGGCCCATCCTGGAGAACGCATACCCGCACATGTATGCCCGACGCCCGCATCCCCCGCAGGTATCTGCCTGCGAAATATGTTTCTGCTATCGTACTCGCACGCATGTACGTATTTTTCATAATAGTAACATATTTCAAAAAAAATAACAAGAAGCACTGCTTCCAAACCGCAATTTCCTCTGTTTTTTCCAGAATTTCCGGGGAAATCTTGGCATTCAGTCTCAAAAACATGTCGATTTCTCACTTTTTATAGCAAATCCAAAATATCTTTTTCCCACATCTTCCCACATCGTTCCCATACATTGCCAGAATTCCGCCGGCGGAATATGGAAAACGTAGCAATACAAGTGCTTCCTATCCCCGATGAAATACCGCTGAAAAGGACCTTTTGAAAAAAGCGCGGCTTTTTGGCGCGGATCCGGTTTTCCAGGAGTACAAACTTCCCTTTTTGCACCTATATAGGTGCAATTATAGCACGTTTCCATGCTAGGGTCAATACTGTCTCCTTTCCTGGAGTTCATAGAAAAGGCAGTGATGAGATGAACGCGGAATATGAAAAATTAGTAGGCGGCAATATCCGCAAGCTGCGGGAGGAACGCCGGCTGACCCAGGAACAGCTTTCCGCCAGGCTTCAGATTCACGGATGCGATATCACCCGAAGCGCCCTGGCAAAAATCGAGGCGGGCCAGCGCCATCTGTATCCCGATGAGATATACTGCCTGAAGCAGATTCTGGCCGTTTCTTACGAGCGGCTTTTGGAGGACGTCCGAGGCGGCGGGCCGGGCGGAACCTCTCAAAAATCTTCCCGGGAGCCTTCTCAGAAGCCCTCTCACAGCTCCCTGAAGGGCCCTCCGCGCCCGCTGCCGAGGAAGGATGCGCTCCCTGGGAACGGGGACCCGTCCGATCCTTCCGATTCCTCTGATAAGGGCTGAACCCGGGCGTAAAGGGAACCAAACGAAGCGTTCCGGCGTTCCCCGGCTTATATATCGAGGGCGCGGCAAAAAAGACATAGCAGCACAGCCCCAAAGCGGCGAAGCGGGAAACCGGAAATCAGTAACCATCAACGGAACAGCAGCGATGGAGTTGCGGAGTGGCAGAAGGTACCGAAAACTGCCGCAGATGGCTGAGGAAGGGCCAAGAGGACATAAACAAAAAGGTAAGGTAAAAGGTAAAGGTAAGGCAAGAAATCAGGAACTGAAGCAACAGGGGAGGCCGCCGGCCTCCCCTGTGAAACGAACCGCACTATAATCCTACACACCCTTCCATACCTTTATTCTTGGACGTTCCGTCCGCCGCAGTTCTGCAGTTTTGCAATTTTGCAGTATTACAGCTCTGAAGGGCTGCCATACTGTGATACCGTGATATCGTGATGCCGCAATTCCGCAATGCCTTCTGTCATTAAGCGTAAGGTTGTAAAGTTGCAGACCTGCTGAATTATAAGCCCGCAAATCTGCAATCTGCAAATCTGCCAATCTGCGGCCCCGTATCCTCCAACCGCCAACCAACCAGCCGGACAAAACCGCGCGGCCTGCAAGACGGCTGTGTGCTGAACGCTGAACGAAAATGCGCCGTCCTCTTGAAAAATGGAAAAAAGAGGGATATACTGTAAAGTACACATTTTCGATCTGAGAATTATAGTGCACTGATTCCCCCGAACCGTCCCATTTTAAACAAAAAATGGGGCGGTTTTTTTGCGCAATCCTAGAACGATAACGTGTACCTTTTCAGGCGGCGCGCCCGCAAAGGCGGAAAAAGCTCCCTCACCAAAGCGCGGCGGGCCGGAGCCGGAAAAAGGAAAAAGGAGAAAAGAGAGAAAAAAGGAGGTAGTCAATTTGAAAGCAAAAAAATGGTTTTCTGCATTGCTTGCGGCCGCTGTGATGTGCTCTCTCATACCTGCGGCTGTGTCCGCAGAAGAATCGAAGAACCCGGAAGGCCCGGAGGGGTGGGTGTCCGGCGGAGGATACGGCAGTATCTCCCAAAATACGGACGGCACCTATACCTTCAAGGGAGACGACGAGCTCAACAGCGACAATTCCCACTGCGGCCCCTACACCAAGGCGGAGGCCGGCAGCTTTGCAGAGGGAGACATCGAGGATTCCGTCCATGTGTTCATCGATCCCGCCGCGATGGAGGTGGGTGAGAAATTCACCGTCACCGTATCCCTCAACGATACCAGCGGGGAGTATAAAACAGAACTGGCGGTAAATTTCTGGAAGGGCAACCACGATTCTGTGGAAGCCGCCGCCGGCATGGCCCCCGGTTTTTCCGGCGATCTGAAGGAAACCGGCGTCTATACGCTGAAGTACCGTTTCTACGATGACAAGGGCAGCGTATACGCGCGGTTCGCCATCGAACTCAACGGGAAAACGGTCGCCGAGGCCAACGGGGTGGATATGAAGGTAAAAACCGCCGAGTGCTCCGGCAGAGGATACGTCTGGTTCTGCGACATCTCTGTAGAAGGCGGCCTTCGGGTCGGTATGCCGGGCATCCCCTCTCCCGCTCCTCAGGTGCAGAAAGCCCCCGTTCTGCTGCCTGCGGATTGGGTGACAGGGGAAGGCTACGGCAGCAAAGAGGTGAAATCCGATAACGAAACCGTTCTGACGGGCGACCCGGAGCTCAACAGCGACAATTCCCATTCCGGACCCTACGTGAATGCCAAAGGCGGCCTTTTGGCCGACGGGACCGTAGTGGACGAGGTCAACGTATATCTGGATCCGGCCCAGATGGATGTAGGGGAAAAATTTGCCCTCACATCCTCGCTCAACAATAAAGAAAGCGTGTATCTCACCGAGCTTCTGGCCAATTTCCAGAAGGGCTACAACGATTCCATCGAGGTGGCCGTAGGGCTGGATCCGGCCTTTTCCGCTGAGATCACGGAGGCCGGCCTGTATACCCTGCGGTATACCTATATCCCGGGAGAGACCATGGTGTTCGGCGTCTTTTCCATCTGGAAGGACGGCGAAGAAATCGCCTCCACCTCCAATATCCTGATGCCGGGCGCCTCTGTGGAAGCCGCTCTGGGCCGCCGGGCCGTGTGGTTCAGCGACATCTCCGTGGAAGGCGGGCTCACCGTTTACAGTGTTGCAGCGGCGGACTACAGCAGGGTGGACGAGGCCCTTTCCAAAATCCCGGACGATCTGAGCCTCTATACGGATGAAACCGTCAAAGCCCTGGAGGCGGCCATGGATGCCGTCGTCCGCGGCAAAAACGTCCTTGAGCAGGATACCGTAGACGGCTACGCGGAAGCTATCGAAAAGGCCGCCGCGGCCCTGACGTACAAGGGAGCCGACTACAGCAGGGTGGACGAAGCCATCGCTAAGGCGGAAGCTCTGGACAGAGACAGCTATACGGACTTTTCCGCAGTGGATGCCGCCGTCAAGGCTGTGATCCGCGGCAAGAACATCACCGAACAGGCTGAGGTGGACGCTATGGCGAAAGCTATCGAAGACGCCGTCGCCGCCCTGGAAAAGGCCGGCGGCGCCTCCAGCGCCCCGGATCCCTCCGACCCCTCTGATCCCTCCGGAGACGCCTCTTCCGGCACGTCCCCCTGGTGCGGCAGCTGCTGGAGCGGCAGGGCCGCCCGGCCCCG
>URRG01000202.1 GCA_900550095.1 uncultured Oscillospiraceae bacterium | reverse complement strand
CTTCTTTCAAAGCATTTTGAAACTGTATTTGCATCCGTGCGCGCCTCCGGCTCTGTCCGGGAGGCTTACAGCCATATGGAAGAACACGTGGTGATCCTGCCTTTTTACTGCCCCTGGAAGCAGGTGCTGGCCGGAACGGACGCCTGGTTTGTGGTCTACCCCTCTCAGAGAGGCGGTTTCGGCGCCCAGACCGTCCCCGCCCGTCAGGGGGAGGGCGGTTCTCCCTATGATTTCCCCGCGGCCTGGGCGGGCAAAAGCGCAGAGGAGCTTGCGGCGCTTACCGGGCTTTCGGCCATCCGTTTCTGCCACAATAACCGCTTTCTCACCACGGCGGACACTTTGGAGGACGCCGTAGCCGCCTGTCGGCTTGCCATGGAGGCGAAGGAGGCAAAGGAAGCAAGACCCGCCGGCGGCGACGTCTGATCTTTCAAAGCCGCAGCAGCTATGCGGTTACGCGGCTATTCTGCGGAGATATGGCGGCGCTCACCAGCGCAAACAGGATGCAATAGAAGACACCCAGGACATACAGCCGGATAGGAGGAACACACATGCACATGCGCAGAAAAGACCGGGAGCTGCTCCCTGAAGAGGCCCTGCAGATTGCGGACGCCTGCCCCTTTGCCACTCTTTCCCTTCTGGATGAGAACGGCGCGCCCTACGGCGTTCCCGTCACCATCGTGCGGGAAGGGGACGCCGTATATTTTCACAGCGCTCTGGAAGGGCGCAAAATACGCGCTCTCAAAAAGAACCCTGCCGTCAGTATATCCTGCGTCTCAGAAGCGGAGGTCTCTCAAAAGGATTTCACCGTTTACTACTCTTCCGCCGTTTTAGAGGGGCTGGCGGAAGAGCTGACCGAAAAAGAGGAAAAGCTCCATGCTCTGGAGCTTCTGTGCCGCAGGCATACGCCTCGGCTCATGGAGGGCTTTGAAGCGTATACGCAGCGGCTTTTGAACGCGGCCGGCGTATGGAAAATCACCGTCGCCTCTGTGAGCGGCAAAAGGAACCGCAAACCGGAATAACCTATATCTCTCAGGTGAGACCGAGAAAAGGCGTGCGTTTTCCAAATGGAAGACGCACGCCTTATCGCATATCTGTGCTCCGCATCCCGGTATTCTGCGGGGACTGCCGGACTGACGGTCTGCCGGCCCTGACCGGGCCTTTACTCCGGCTTTCGTCCCTTCGGGCAGGCTTCTTTGAGCGGAACAGACCGAAAAGCAGAAAAGCCAGGCCCGAAGCTCTCTCCGGACTATTTTAGAGAAGCGCGCTTTCTGCAGGGGACGCGCTTTTCCTGGACGAACCCTCGGGCGTATGTTTACAGAATCTGCAGGATATTGACGGAATGGGGTTTCACCGTTATCTCCATGCTGTCCCGGAAAGCGCCCAGCTCCTGCTTTTGGATCTCCACCTCGGTGCGCCCTACGTCGTTGTAGGAATCTTTGCTTTTTCCGCTGACGGTGTAAAGCGCGGCGCCGGCAAATCCTCCCGGAAGGGCCAGCGTAAAGCTGCGCTCTTTCTCAGGCTCTTTGTTGACTACAGCCACGGCCATCCCCGGCCGGTCCGACCATTTGGTCGCCAGTATATCCAGGGCGGGAGTTTCCACAGCCGTCCCGTTTTTGTGGAAAACCCGCAGCATGGGGCTTTCATCCTGCCAGCAGTCCACGATCGTATCCCCCAAATAGTTCACATAAAGGTCAAACACGTGGTAGGTGCTCCGAAGGACGATCCCTTCCCGATGGGTATAGATACATCCTCTTGTGTTCACAATGGGCGCGAAGTTTGCCATCCCCACAATATCGCAGCTGCGGTTCATGGCGTTGAGGAAGCATGCGGTAAACACCGCGTCTGCCATGGTATACTGGCTGTTATCGTCGTTTTTGTCCCTGGGCGCGATGTATTCCTCTTTGTGGACTCCCTGCCGGATGGTGTGCACATTGGGGTGGTGCCAGCTGCGCAGGTTCCACTCGTCAAAGGCGATCTTGATCTTTTTCTCCAGTTTCATGGCGGTGAGCAGCCCCCGGACCTCCCGGACGGAATGGTCTGCTGCGTCCGTATACGCCATGCACTGCTCATAGTCTGCCAGTTCATTGATCTGGGGAACCATGTCCCAGTATTCGTGGATGGAGATCCAATCGAGAAATTCCCCGCAGCTGCGCAGAAGATGGATGTTCCAGTCCAAGTCGGTCAAAGCCGCCGCCGTAAGTTCCGTTTCCGGATCCACATGCTTGATCATTTTCGCCGATTCCTTCACCAGCCGGCCCCACTCTTCCGCCGATTTGGCGCCGATCTCCCAAAAGCCGTAGTTCTCGTTGCCGATGCTCCAGTATTTTACCTTGTGAGGCTTTTCAAAGCCGTTGCGGATCCTCTGCTTGGCGTAATACCCTTCGTTTTCCAGGTTGCAGTATTCCACCCAGTTGCTCATTTCCTCGGCCGTGCCTGTGCCCGCATTGGTGCAGATATAGGGCTCGCAGCCGATTTTCCGGCACATCCGGATGTATTCGTCCGTTCCGAATGTGTTGGGCTCCTCCACACGCCAGGCCTTGTCGAAAAGGGGACGCCTCTCGCTGCCTACGCCGTCCTCCCAATGATAGGAGGACACAAAACAGCCGCCGGGCCACCGGAGAACCGGAACCCTGATTTTCCGCATGGCCTCCAGCACGTCCGCGCGCAGGCCGTCTTCATCCGCAAAAGGGGAAGAAGGGTCATATACGCCGCCGTAGATCTGCCTGTGGAAATGTTCGATAAAATGCCCGTACAGCATGGGGCTTCGTATGCCGAATACCCGTTCCGGATCTATTTTTACTTTCATACTGCAGCTCACCTTTCATCCTTCCGGCACAGCCGGTATATCTGTATACCGGCATTATACCAGAGGACGGGCCGCCGCTCTATTGTATATCTCATATATTTAGTATATTTCTCATATCAGACCTGCCCGAATTTAGATCTGTATTCTCCTGGCGTCATTCGGGTGAGCTTTTTAAAACAGCTGCTGAAATGGCTTTGGGAGCTGAAGGCCAGATATCCGGCGATCTCATTGATGGAATACCGGGAATACCGCAGCAGATTCTGGCTCTGCCGGATCCGCTCCCTGCAGATATACTGCCGGATGGAAATCCCCTCCTCCCTGCTGAAGACAGTGGAAAGGTAATTGGGATGCACCTCCAGGACCCGCGCCATTTCCGAAATCCGTATCTCGCTGTGGAGATGCTTGAAAATGTAATCTTTGGCCCGGAGCGTCAGAAGGTTCTTAGCGCTTTCAGCTCCCGCCCTGGCCGCTTCACGGGCAAAATCGTTTTCTGCACGCCGGGCGACCGCATCCACCCTATGTATATCGCCTGCGGATTCCATCAGCAGAATATACCCGTCCGCCATGGAAAAGGCCAGCTCCGGCAGAACGCCGCCCCGTATGGCCGCCCGGGAGGCCAGAACGATGGCGATGACCGCAAGGTTTTTGGCCTGCCGCAGAGGGTCCTCCGCCACTCTGCCGTATTCCCCCACCCATATTTCATTCCGGCATTTTTCCAGACCATCCATATCGCCGTTCTGAATAGCCTCCAGCTTGCGCATTTCATGGTCATAGGGATTGTGGGGCGTTTCCGTCTCCTGATGATGGAACACCCGTCCGCTGACGGAAATGCCGGACTGCTTCTCCAGCTCTGCGCCGTTTCCGCTTTCCTCCAGAAGATCGCCGTACTGCGCCTCTTTCCCCGTCAGAAGATGAAACAGGAGCAGCAGCCCGTTTGAAAAACTCCGCAGACTGCAGTAGGGAAGCTTATAGGAGCCGTCCTCCCGCAGGTGGTGCTGCGCCGCCATATACCGCCTGAGACCGTTCCCTTCCTCGCATATGCGCACAGGGCCCGCCAGAAGGATTTCTCCGTTTTCCAGCCGGAGAATCCCGTAATAAATAAAATCCCGTTCACAGAAGAGATCCGGCACCGCCTTCGGTTTCCGGCTCAGAACCTGACGCAAAAAATCCTCGTCCCGCCGGAACGGATCGCAGTCTTCCGGAAGATTTCCGTAGACCGCCGTGATCTTCCCCTGCGGCTCCACCCTGCGGAGCTCCGTATGCAGTATAAGAACCATCTGCCTGCAGGCGTATTCGATATTCATTCCTCTTCCCCTTTCCCGCGAAACCGTCCGAATACTTTTTCTCTGTTATATTGCAGCATGTATTTTCCTCGAGGGCCCCAGGCAAGCCTGTTCCCTCACCATAGGCGGACGGGAACCGCGGATACCGCCGAATTCCCGCTCTCCCGGGCGCCGATATTTTCGGCACGCATTCCATACCAGCCTCAGAAAACAAAAAGGCGCGTTTCAAACGCGCCTTTTTACCCTGTGGCCGCAAGACCAGCCGAATTTTCCCGCTCTTAGTCCTTTAAGCCTTCTTTATAAAGCTGTGCCCGCACACCGGGCAGGTGATCTGGATTTTCTTGCCCCTTTTGGGAACCCGGAGCGTATTTTTACACTTGGGGCATCTGAAATATTTATGATCCTTGTCTTTCGGGCGGCGGTTCCTTCCCGTAAAAATGCCTTTGAAAGCCCGCCAAAAAGAAAGGAACTTCTCATTTTCCCGGCGGCGGGCCGCTATATTCCTCGAAAACATGCGGAAAAAGCTCCAAACAAGCAAAAGCAGCGAAAGCCATGCGAGAATCGGCCACCAGAAAATCTGCGCCACAATATATAAAACAATATAGAGAACAAGAATAGCCAGAGAAAGCTGGTCGCTTCCATATCTGCCGTACATGACCCTTTGCAGCCACATTCCAAAACGCGCAAACAGATTCATTTTTCTTCAACTGCATCCTTTCCGCATCGTATACCCGTATCCCAGCCTAGGCCGCGCTTTTCATTTCCGTAACAGAAGAGGTCCGGCGTCCAAAGACGCCGGGCCTCACTGTATGAGCGCCGGCTGCCGGGGCATCATACCGGTTACTATACCGCTTCGCCGTATGCCGCCGGTGAACGGAATGTAAACAAATTCTGAATTCTGACAAAAGACGGCATTAAGAAAGCCTCTGGCAGCAGAGAGCTTTACTTTGCAAGCTTGTCAAACAAATTCTGAATTCTGACAAAAGACGGCATT
>URRG01000201.1 GCA_900550095.1 uncultured Oscillospiraceae bacterium | reverse complement strand
CAGCCAATCTGCAGCGCCGGGTTGCTTTTATTTTCCGATTGTTTCGCGGGATCCACTAAGCAGGGCAATCCATTTGTCTTTCACAGAGCTTCATAGTCTATTTTTCTACCTTTAAAATAATATTTCGCATCCTGTTCGTTTATGGGGCGCAGCACCCGGCAGGGGTTTCCCACGGCCACCACGTTGGAAGGGAGATCCTTGGTCACGACGCTTCCCGCACCCACCACCACGTTGTCTCCTATGGTGATCCCGGGAAGAATGACGGCGCCGGAGCCGATCCAGCAGTTTCTGCCGATATGAACGGGCATGTTATATTGATACGCCTTTTCTCTGAGCTCCGGCAGAATGGGATGCCCGGCGGTGGCCACTGTTACGTTTGGCCCGAACATAGTGTAATCGCCCACATAGATATGGGTATCGTCCACCATAGTGAGGTTGAAATTTGCATAGACGTATTTGCCGAAATGCACATGTCCGCCGCCGAAATTGGAGTGAAAGGGCGGTTCGATATAGCAGCCTTCGCCGATTTCGGCAAACATTTCCTTAAGAAGCTTTTGGCGCTTATCCAATTCAGTGGGCCTTGTTATGTTAAAGTCATACAGCCGGTTCAGCCGCTGAAGCTGCCCCCTCATGATTTCCTCATCACCGGGAAGGTACAACTCTCCGGTGTGCATCCGTTCCTTCATACTCATGGTCATAATTCCTCCTTTGACAAATGCCGGATGTTCTGTGGGCCCAGAATGCTGACGTTCCCGTTCCCGACTTCTCTGCCCGCCTTCCTTCTTGACAATCTGAAAGCCGGAAGATAGTATAAATATACTACAGGTGGATATTTTTTTCTATATAGATTCTTGCTTGTTTTTAAAAAGATCCTGTGGCTTTGCCGGGGATATATCTGGCTGTTTTCTTGGTGAAGAGAATCCCATAAAGCAGGAATTGAAAACATATGCTCAGTGCATGGCAATATCCCAATATGGCCACAGCGGAGCTGGGGCTTCTGTAGATTTTATTTCTTAAATAACAGGAGGAGATCGCTTTGAAAATAGTGGAAATGCGGGCGAATCATATAGAAAGGCCCTTGGGATACGATGTTTCGGGACTTTCCCTTTCCTGGAAGACAGAGGAGGCACAGGGCGGCAAAACGGTGCGGGCCCGTGTGCGCATCTATGCGGACGCGGAAAGGACGGAGCTTCTGCACGACAGCGCCGCCTGCGGAATAGAGCGGGCAGACAGTTTGAGTTACCGCCCCGGCATCTCTCTTTTGCCCCGGACGCGTTACTATTGGAGCGTGGAGGCGGAGACGGATGCCGGCTGCAGGGCGGAGGGCTTTTCCTGGTTTGAGACGGGGAAAATGCAGGAGCCCTGGGAGGCGCAGTGGATTTCTTCCAGCGGGGGGGAGCATCCTCTTCTGAAAAAGGAGTTTTCTCTGCCCACAGAGGTGCGCTCCGCCCGGGCGTATGTGTGCGGATTAGGGCTGTATGAGCTCTATGTAAACGGCCGGAAGGCGGGGGATGAATACTTCACCCCTTACTGTAACGATTATCGTTTCTGGAAGCAGGCGCAGGTATATGATGTGACGGCACTTCTCCGAAGGGGGAAAAATGCGGTAGGCTCCATGCTGGGCAACGGCTGGTATAAGGGCCGGTTTGGCTATGAAAGCTATGAAAGACGCAATCTTTTCGGGGATCGTTTTGCTTTCCTTTGCGAGCTTCATATAGAGCTTGCAGACGGTGAGAAGCTCTGCATTTTCACCGATGAAAGCTGGAAATGGAAGCCTTCATTTGTTTTGGAGAGCGGTATTTATGACGGGGAAACCATAGACGCCCGCCTTCTGGATACGGATTGGTGTCAACCGGGGAGAGGAAACGACAATTTCCAGCCGGTGGAGCGCATCTCTCTTTCTCAGGAGGATCTCAGGGACCGGATGAGCGTCCCTGTTCGAATCACGGAAAGGCTCCCTGTTGCGGAGGTGATCCGGACACCGAAAGGTGAGACTGTGCTGGATTTCGGCCAGGAGATCACAGGCTGGGTGGAATTTACCTGCCGCCTGCCCCGGGGAGAAAAAATTCGCCTGCAGTATGGCGAGATTCTGCAGGACGGCTGTTTTTACCGGGATAATCTTCGCACGGCAAAGGCGGAATTTGTGTATACCTCGGACGGGAAGGAAAGATATATCCGCCCTCATTTCACCTTCTATGGCTTTCGGTATGTACGTGTGGAAGGGGCGGAGGCTGCCCCGGAGGATTTTGTCGCCTGCGTACTTCATTCCGACCTGGATTTTACAGGAAACATAGAGACCTCTGACGCTCGCATCAATCGGCTGTTCCAAAATGCTTTCTGGAGCCAGCGGGGGAACTTCCTGGATGTCCCTACAGATTGCCCCCAGAGGGATGAACGCATGGGGTGGACGGGAGATGCACAGATTTTTGCCGCCACGGCCAGCTTTAATATGTATACGCCGGCTTTTTATGCGAAATATATGCAGGATGCTCTGGAAGAGCAGATTCATTTGTATAATGGCTCCGTGCCTCATGCGGTGCCTATGATGATTGAGGATACCTCAGAATTTGGCAGTCATGGGGCGGCAGCCTGGGCGGATATGGCGATCATTATTCCATGGACCATGTATGTGTTTTACGGAGACAAAGCGCTCCTTCAGAAGCAGTATGCCAATATGCAGGCCTGGGCGGAATACCTGCTGAAGGAGGATGCGGAGACGGGCGGAAAGAGGCTTCGCCACACGGGCTTCCATTTCGGGGACTGGCTGGCTCTCGATACGCCGGAGGGAGCGGAAGACGACCGCTTCGGCGGGACGGATCCCTATCTTGTGGCCTCAGCCTGTTATTTTTACGTAATGGATATGATCGCAAAGGCCGCCACGGTTCTCGGCAAGAGTGATGACGCAGAGAAATATGGAAAAGCGGCGGGAGAGATCCGGGAAGCGATCCAAAGAGAATACTATCTGCCCGGGGGACTCTGCCGGTTCGATACCCAGACGGCGTATGTGCTGGGACTTTATATGCATCTAGTTCCGGAAGAGGACCGACCCGGCGCCCTTTGCCGTCTTCTGGAAAAGCTCCGGGAAAACAACATGCACCTTTCCACCGGCTTTGTGGGAACGCCGTACCTGTGCCCTGTTCTTTCTCAGGAGGGCAGAGATGAAGAGGCCTATCGGCTGCTGTTCAACGACGACTTCCCCAGCTGGCTCTATGAGGTGGATATGGGGGCTACTACTGTGTGGGAGCGTTGGAATTCTGTCCTGCCGGACGGGCATATCAGCGGGACGGGGATGAACAGCCTGAACCACTATGCCTATGGCTCCATTGCGGAGTGGATGTACCGATATATGTGCGGCATCCAGCCCCGGGAAGATGCCCCCGGTTTCCGCAGATTCCGCCTGCAGCCCAGGCCTTCCAGTCGGCTTCGGTGGGCTAAAGCTTCTTTCGATTCTCCGGTGGGACGCATAGAGAGTTCCTGGGAGTATAAAGACGGAATCTTCCGCTATTGCTGTTCCGTTCCCTTCGATGCAGAGGCGGAGCTGACGCTCCCCTTTGAAGGAGAAACCTGCATTAACGGCGATAGAACCGAAGATAGGTCATTCCGCCTGACCCCCGGGCGGTATGTATTCGAACAGAAACTTTAATCGTATTCATATAGTCTCTATTTCATTATTTAATGGGCGGAAGGCCGGGCTATCTGCAGGAGGGTGCCCGGCCCGTTTGCATTAAGAATTGACTATGCTGCCGGCGGGGGATATAATACAGATAGATTACACTGTGTGCTGAAGCTTTTGCCCGCCTAGAGGAACCATTATGAGCGGAGCCTCGGCTGAATTTTGGAAAAGGGGAGCGGTGAGCATGAACAAATACCGGTTTTTGCTGATCGGATGCGGAAGGATTTCAAAGAACCATATAGCGGCTGCGGTTGCAAACCGGGCTGTCTGCGATCTGGTG
This sequence comes from uncultured Oscillospiraceae bacterium, assembly GCA_900550095.1. Lineage (GTDB taxonomy): Bacteria > Bacillota > Clostridia > Oscillospirales > Acutalibacteraceae > UMGS1264. Next base: position 1,203 of record URRG01000201.1, on the reverse strand, counting down.
GGCGTGTGCGATTTAGTGCGAAGCCTGGCGGAAAAGAAGGCGGATGATTACGAGGCGGTGACGGGGGCTCGCCCGCAGGTGTATACGGATTATAAAAAGGCCGTGGAGGAGCTTTCTCCCGATGTGTGCGTGATCGCCACAGAAAGCGGTTCCCATGCGGAGATCGCCGTTTACTGCATCGAGCGTAAAAAGCATGTGCTGGTGGAGAAGCCCATGGCTCTCAGCGTGCTGGACGCTCAGCGCATGGTGAAGGAAGCGCGCTATGAAGGGGTGACCTTGGGGGTCTGCCACCAGACGCGCTTCAACGCGCCCGTGATGCATCTGCGCCGTGCGGTGGATACGGGCCGTTTCGGAATGGTGGTCAACGGCACGGCCAGAATTCTTTGGAACCGGGATAAGCTCTATTACCGCCAGGCTCCCTGGCGGGGGACCTGGGCTCAGGACGGCGGTGTGCTCATGCACCAGTGCCTCAACGACATCGATCTTCTGCAGTGGTGCCTTGGCGGGCAGCCGGAAACGGTAATGGCCATGACGGGCAATTATCTCCATCCCATCGAATCTGAGGATTTCGGCGCTGTTCTGATCCGCTTCCACAATGGTGCGGTAGGCGTGGTGGAAGGCTCTGTTTGCGCTTACCCGGAAAATCTGGAGGAGACCCTTTCCGTGTTCGGCGAAAAGGGGACGGCGGTGATCGGCGGCGTGGCCCTCAATACGGTGGAGATGTGGAAGTTTGCCAGTTCCCTGCCGCAGGATGAAGAGGTCAGAGAGCTGCGGGAAAATGCGGTGCCCGATCTTTACGGAACGGGGCACAATGCTCTTTACGGAGATTTCATCAACGCGCTGGAGACCAAAAAGCAGCCCTTGGTAAACGGTGAGGAAGCCATGAAGAGCCTGAAGATCGTTTTGGCCGCCTATGAAAGCCAGAAAACCAATAAGATGGTTTCTTTGGACGATTTCTCTTTCTCTACCGCCAACATGCATGAAAGCGACGTCCGGATCCGGTGAAGGCCCGCCTCCGGGCGAAACCGTAACTTTGCTTTGACATTTTGAAGGAAATCCGATACACTGTATATCGTGAGCAGTTTGAACGGCTGCGGGCGAAGCCCGAAAGGGCCCGTCTGAGGAAAGTCCGAGCTCCACAGGGCAGGATAACGGCTAACGGCCGCCGGGGGCGACCCCAGGGAAAGTGCAACAGAGATATAC
>URRG01000200.1 GCA_900550095.1 uncultured Oscillospiraceae bacterium | reverse complement strand
CAGTTTTTCTGCAGGGCGCGTTTCTGCGCTTCCACCGCGTAGCATATCCGTCTATGCGGCGGCGCCTTCATATGCCGGGAGACAAGCGGAGAGCCGAGCGCTTTTTGCTTTTCCTGGTCATTCCGCCTGCTTGGCCTGCTTTGCCGCCTCCATCAGCAGGCTGGAAAATTTCGTATAATAGCGGCTGCGGTCTTCGGGAGAAAGCTTCACCAAACGGCCCAGGGTCTCCATGCTCACGGAACCCGCTGCAAACAGAAGCTCCGTATAATCCCACTTGGTGTAGCCGTATTTCTGCTCCCAATCGCAGATCTTTTTCATGCCGTAATAGTAGCAGGTAAAATAGCCGGGGGAATTCTGATGGGCCTGCACCTGCGCTCTGGCCGTCACGCGGTCGAAGCCCAGCTCCCGTTCGTAGATTTCCACCGCTTCCTCAAGAGTAGCGCCGAAATAGTAGAGCATCAGATCTACATATACGCGGACCGAGGTATGATGGCGCCGGAAGGCCACAAACAGCGGGAAGAAGGGATCCTCTGCAAAGATAAAGGTAAAAGCCCGCTCCGTGCGCAGGCAGGTGCCTTCCCCTATGGGTACCTGTTTGGCCCCGATCTTCACTGTTTCCGGCGTGGTATCCGTGGCGGCGCGGACATACTGCACATGATGGCCGGGATAGGCCTCATGCATGGTATTCATCTTGATCCAGCCGTCGGTGATATTCTGATAGTTATACTGATTCAGGAACATCTGCCCGCGGAAAGGCCGCACAGAGAAGTCTCCCCCCTCATAGCCGCCCCAGGGATAGGAATCCTTATAACACTCCGGCAGGGGGACGCATCTGCAGCTTTCGTCCTCCGGGAGCCGGACATACTCATGGGCTATGGCGCGAGTGCGCTTCAGATACCCCGCCGCCCGGGCGTACATTTCCTCCGCGCTCCCGCAGGGACCTGCATACCGGAACAAAACGCCGCTGACCTCCTGCATGGTCTTTGGAGCTTCTTCCGGAATATCCAGCTCTGAAGCAATTTTGAACACCTCTGCCCGGGTCTTTTCCATCTCTTCCTTATACCAGGAAAGAAGCTCTTCCAGAGAAACGCCAAGCTGCTTTTTCAGCAGATTGCGGTAAGCCTCAGGCTCCATTTTCACCGTCCGGCTCAAATCATCCTTCAGAAGCTCCTCCGCAGAGACCTCTTCCGCGCTGAGGGCGGAAGCCGTTTCTTCCAGCTGCGAGCAGAAGCCTTCCATAGCCGCCTGCAGCTCCTTCAGCTGCTCCTCTGTGAAGCCGGGGAAATACTCCCTAAGCCTGCCGGTTTCCCTCTCCATATCCAGCTTTACCCTGCTAAGGGAGCGGGAAAGGGCTCCCTGCTCCTTGGCCGTTTTCTTTTCCTTCATGAGGTCCAGAAGGATCCCCTGATGCTCCCGGAACAAATCCAGGCGCCGGGTCAGAGCGGCGCAACGCTCTCCATCGCTCCTGCGGTCACAGCGGATCACTCCCTGCAGCTCATACTGAAAGCCCAGAAGGATCCCTTCCGGGTTCTTCTCCGTATCCTGCAGAGAAAATTCCAGGGAATCGAGAAAATCCCGCAGATGGTTTTTCACCAACGCAAAAACTTCATCCGGCTCTTCGAGCGACTCCACCCGTTCCTTCAGGGAACGCCATTCCCTCCAGGCTTCCTCCATGGCCTCCTTCGTGGGCAGGAACAGCCCCTTCTCATAGGGTTTGTGGTCCTGAAGCCGGTATTGCAGCAAAGCGCAGTCCCTGTCCGCCTCCCGATATTGCATATACAGCGCAGAATGATCCATCGTCATATTTTCCTCCCGTTTTGAAACTATACGATGAGGCTTTGCAGCCTCTTTTCCTTCAGCATAGCACAGTTTCAGAAAAACGGCAATTCCTGAAATAAAAAACCTTTTGTCCGGCTGCCGGGCTTCTCAGCGCGTCTTTCCTCTCCGTGCGGCGCGTAAGACAAAAAACGGGGACGCTTTCCCGCATCCCCGTCTTTTTATGCGCCTGTCCGGAGCTTCGCACTGCCGGAGCAGTCTGCAGCCGCCTTATTTCTTCTCAAATATGACTGTTATCCCGTCTGCCTCTGCAACAAGGGTATTCCCGGAAAGAGTAAAGGTTTCCGGATCCCCATCCACTACAAAGGTGAACACATCGCCATCCTGCGTCCATTCGCCTGCAGACGTATCCACCTCGTCATCACCCTCAAGCAGAACGGCGTCAAACGTGCCGTCGGCATCGATCTCCAAACGCATGCCGCCGCCCAAAGCATCCTGCATCTCTTCGCCGGAAAATCTCTCCCCATCCAGCTCGACGGCTGTGGCTTCCCATGTGCCCGCGATATCCGCAGCATCAGCGGCCCGGCTCCCGTCGCCGCCATCCGTCCCCTCATCACTCTTTGCAGGGGCGTCGCCCGTGCGTTCAAAGAAGAGCGTACTATTCTCAGTACCGCCCGTCTCATCGACGATCGACAGAGTCTTCCCGTCGAATTCACCTGTTACATTATATTCATCGGCTTCTATTTTTACCTTTCCGCCGCTTTCGCTCCAGGTGCCTTCCCGATCCACATTTTCATTTTTCAGTGTCAAGGCGCCGTCTGGATACAAGGTCATCGTAGTATCCTTCACCCCCTGCTCTTCCAACTCCTCGTCGGAAAGCTCCTTTCCATCCACTTCTGCCCTGACAATTTTCCAAACGCCGTCGATGGAGATTTCTTCTTCCTCCGGCTCGCTTTCTTCAGCCTTGCTCTCTCCAGCGGCGGAATTTTCTCCGGCGGCGGAAGAAACGCCGTCGCCCGCAGATTCCGAAACAGCGGGCGCAGAAGCGCAGGCGGAAGCCAGCAGCAAACAGGCCGCCAGCAGAACTGCCGGCATACATTTTGAAAATTTCCCCATATTCTCCAATCACCTTTCTGTTTCATTTATAAGCTGACTATCAGGCATATCTGGGCATTCCACTCTGATAGAATCACGCCTTATATACTATATTTAATTGGTCAGAGAAAAAAGACGTTATATTTTTATAAAATAGAAAGAAAAAGATTGTTATAATGCTATTTTAAAATAATATTTTGCATACGAAAATGTATCTTTTTTCATTCAAAAACGCCCGCGGTTTCAGCTGCGGAACCGAACTTCCTCTGTCCCGCAGAACATCCCGCAAAAATCCAGCAGAAACATATAGAAGATGTTTGGATCCCTTTTTATTCAAAAGGAAGCCGGCGGCGCTCCAAAAAATACGCCGCGGCTCCGCGGCCGGACCGCGGGCGCGGAGAAACAGAAAACAGAGAAGCATCGAAGCAGCGGCACGCCATAACGGCAAAGCAGTAAAACAGTAAAACAGCGGGCCATGCCGCCGAAAAGGGCCAGAGGCCCCCGGCGTTTCCGCCGGAGGCCTCTGGCTAAGGAAGGAGTTTTATGAAAAAGATACTTGTACGCAAAGAGAGGGGAAGGGCTTCAAGAGCATCCTCCAATGGGGAGGGAGGAAAGCCCTTCCTTCTTGTAGGTTGGTCCGTCCAAAGGGAAATTATTCATTGCTGCTCTCGATCACTTCTACCTGAGCGGTGAATTCCTTTCCCTCCAGGCCGTTGTAAACGGTCAGGGTCACCGTATCCCCCGGCTTCTTGTTCACCAGATACGCGGTGATAGCCGTTTGGCTGTCCACTTCTGTGTCGTCGATCTTAGTGATCACACAGCCCTTTGTAATGCCGGATTTGGAAACGGAGGGATTGCTGATCTCCCTCACATACATACCGGCTTCCAGGCCGTAAAAACGGGCCGTATAGGAATCTACATACTGGCCGGTGATCCCCAGCACGGCGCGGTCCTTCACATAGCCGTACTGCTTCAGGTTATTGATAACGGACTGCGCCGTATCCATGGGGATGGCAAATCCCAGCCCCTCGTAGTCGGTAGCCGCGATCTTGGAAGAATTGATGCCCACTACCTGGCCGTATAGATTTACAAGCGCGCCGCCGGAATTGCCGGGGTTGATGGCGGCGTCGGTCTGGATGCATTTCATGGTATAGCCGTCCTCTGAGGTGATGGCGCGGTTCAGAGCGGAAACATACCCTACGGTAGTGCTGGAGCCCAGCCCGCCCGGATTTCCTATGGCGAGCACCTGGTCGCCGATCTGCAGATCCTCAGAGGAACCGAACTCCGCGGCGGTCAGGCCCGTGGCTTCAATTTTCAGAACGGCCAAGTCCGTCACCGTATCGCTGCCTACGAGCTCGGCAGGATATTTTTTCCCATCCGAAAGGACCACATAGAGGCTGTCGGCCCCGTCTACCACATGGGCGTTGGTGATGATGTAGCCGTCCTGGGTGGCGATGATGCCGGAGCCCTCGGAGCTTTCCTGCTCCTCAGAAGCGCCCTCTCCGCCCTCCTGGCCGGAACCTTCTCTGTAGAGGCCGCCGCCCAGATAGTTCTGCTGGTTCACTTTCTGATAATTGAGTACGGACACCACAGAGGGGATCACCTTATTGGCGGCCTCCTGGACCGTCAGCTTTCCGCTGGTGCCGGCGCCGGCGTTAGCGTTGTCCGTATCCTGTATGAGCTTATTGATGGTAACATTGCCGTCCCCGGAGGAAGAGCCCATGGTGATATAGCCGCTGTTGATCAGAGCCGCAAACCCGGCGATAGAGCCGCCCGAAATCAAAAGGCAGGCCAGTACGCACGCAACAATTTTAAGCCCCAGATGGTTGTGCTTTTTTTCTTTCTTCGGCTTTTTGGGCTTCCCGCTTTGGGGCGCCTGCCCCGGCTGGGGATTTCCGGCGCTGTAGCGGTAGGAGCTCCCGTCCCATACAGTGCCTGCACCGGGCGTAGTCCCGCCGCCCCAGCTCTGCTGGCTGTAGCCGCCGTAGCCGGGATTGTAATACGTTTTCGGAGCCTCCTGGCCGGGCTGCGCGGCTTGTTCGGTCTGTGCAGTTCCCGCCCCTCCCGCGTTCTGCCCATTCCCGGAAGCGGAATAGCCTGCAGCTGCATCGGAGCCTGTGTTCCCTGTATATGCGGCGCTGTAGCCGGTATCTGAAGAGGGGGAGGGATTGGCGCTGCCCGAACCCTGCTCCGAACGATTCAGATTCTGTTCGTTTTGATTGTTCAGAGGATCATACATAACAGTCATCCTTTCATCATCCTCATGCGGGAAACATCTTCCCGCC
>URRG01000199.1 GCA_900550095.1 uncultured Oscillospiraceae bacterium | reverse complement strand
CCGGCCGCCGATCCCAGGATCACCGCCTTTAAGGGCATTCCCTTTGCAGCCCCGCCGGTTGGGAACCTGCGCTGGAAAGCGCCTCAACCCGCCGCCTCCTGGGAGGGTGTGAAGGACTGTATTGAATTTGCGCCAATCTCTGTGCAGAATATCCCGGGATTGAATAAGGATGATATCTACACAAGGGAATGGAACGTGGATCCGGAAATTCCCATGAATGAGGACTGCCTCTATCTGAACGTGTGGACCCCAGCCAAAAGTGCCGATGAAAAATTGCCCGTATATGTATGGTATTTCGGCGGCGGCCTGCAGGTGGGCAACCCGGCAGAAATGGAATTCGACGGTGAACGCCTTGCCCGTCGGGGCATCGTGGTCGTCTCCGTCAACTACCGGGTAAATGTTTTCGGCTTCCTGGCTCACCCGGAGCTTACAGCGGAAGCGCCGGAAGCTCCCACGAATTTCGGCCATCTGGATCAGCAGGCCGGCCTTTTGTGGACAAAACGCAACATAGCGGCTTTCGGCGGCGATCCGGACCGCATTACTATCGGCGGCCAGTCCGCCGGCGGAATGAGCGTCTTGGCCCAACTGAACTGCCCCGCCAACGAGGGCAGCATTCAGGGAGCTATTGTGGAAAGCGGTATTTTTATGGGCTTCTATCAGCCCCGCGTGTTGGAAACTCTGGCCGATGCCGAAAAACGCGGAGAGGATTTCTTTGCCTTCCTGGGCGTAAAAAATCTGGAGGAAGCCAGAGCTCTTTCTGCAGAATATATCCGGGATAAAAACAACGAATACCAGGGCCGCTGGGGTACTGTAACCGACGGTGTGTTCCAGCCCGCCAACTATATGGAGTCTCTGCGCAGCGGCAAGCTGCTGGATGTTCCCCTGATGATGGGCTACACCGATGACGAATTCTTTGCCGTTCCCGAAGCGGAAAACGAAACAAGTCTGCGGGAGCTTGCCCAGCGGCAGTTTGGGGAACGGGCAGAGGAATTTCTTTCCCTCATCAAAGCGGAAGAGGGGCTGGAAGCAGCTAAGGAAAACGCTCGTGTCAGCACTATCAAAAACGCTGTTCACGCCGCCTTCCGCATGATGGAGAAAAACGGAATGACGTCCCCGCGCTATTTCTACGCCTTTGGGCCTGAGATCCCGGGATGGGATCATCCGGGCGCCTTTCATTCCTCCGATCTCTGGTTTTTCTTCGAGACCTTGGCCAAATGCTGGCGCCCCTTCACAGGGAAGCATTATGACCTGGCCCGGCAGATGTGCAACTATTGGGTCAATTTTGTAAAGACAGGCAATCCAAACGGCGAGGATGCCGACGGTTCTTCCATGGAAGCCTGGGCTCCCTATCAATTGGAAGAGCCCGTCTGCATGGGCTTCCGTGACATGCCAAAGGCAGAAGTTTCTGAAACAAGCCCGCTGGAAGAGCTTTTGATCGAATCCCAGATGAAATAAGAGAATTCTTCTCTTATTCTAAACAACACTCCCTTCATATGGAAAAGAGCGCCGTCCGCCCCCAGACAAGGCGGGCAACGCTCTTTTCCCTTTCTCTGCCGTCGGGAAACAGAAATTTGCAGTATTCCCTTTGTGGGCGACCCGAAAAACGCACCCATAAAATCCGGAGTGAGCTGCGGCCCTCTCCGCTTCCAAAAGGAGCCAGCCGAAATGACACTGAAAGAAGAATTTGAAGCTTATAACAGCAGGGGGATATATCCCTTCCACATGCCGGGCCATAAGCGGAACGAAGCCCTGCTCCGCTCTCTGGGAGCCATGGGGAACGAAAGCTCCTACAGCCGGGATTATACCGAAACAGAAGGTTTGGATAATCTCTATACCGCCTCCGGTATCCTGCGGGTAAGCATGGATAAGGCGGCACGGCTGTTCGGCAGCGATATCTGCTGGTTCCTGGTAAACGGCAGCACCTGCGGCCTGCTCACCGGCATATTCTCCCTTCTGGGGCAGGGGGAAACCGCCCTGATCGCCAGAAATTGCCACAAGGCCGTTTACAATGCCCTCTTTCTCCGCGGCGCAAAAACAGAATACCTGATGCCCCCTGTGGATCCCTCCACAGGAATATACGGTTCCATTCGACCCGAAGATGTGGAAGAAGCTCTTTCCCGGCATCCGGATATCCGGCTGGTGGCGATCACCTCCCCCACCTATGAGGGGGTCGTCAGCAATGCCGCCTCCATTGCCCGCATCTGCCACAACCGGGGGATTCCCCTTCTGGCAGACGAGGCCCACGGCTCCCATATGCGCTTTTCCTCCTTTTTTCCCGAAAGCGCCGTGGAGGCAGGGGCGGATATCGTGATCCACAGTGTGCACAAAACACTGCCCTCCGTCACCCAGACGGCGCTGCTCCATATAAATACGAAAAGCGGTCTCGTTTCTCCGGAGGTCGTCCGGCGGTATCTTACCTCTTTCCAGACAAGCAGTCCCTCTTATATATTCATGGAAAGCATCGACGCCTGCCGCCATATCCTAGAGCACCATCCCGAGCTTTTCAGCGTCTATGAAGAACGCCTCTCTCTCTTTTCAGAGCGCATGAAGAGGCTCAAACGACTCTCCGTTGTGATAAAGGGCACGGATACCATCGAAAGCCACCCTGTCTTTTACGCCTACGACGGCGGAAAGATCGTTATCAGCACCAAAGGGACGCCTCTCACCGGCCGGGACTTGGAACTCCTGCTTCTGCGGAAGTATGGCCTGCAGCTGGAAATGTCCTCCCTGACCTACGCCATCGCCATGACCAGCATCTGCGACACCGAAGAAGGCTTCCGGCGCCTTGGGGACGCTCTTCTCGCCATAGATGCAACCATTCCGGCGCCCGGCGGGGAAAAACTTCAGGCCCAGCCCCTTATTCCCCCTTCCCTTCCTCTGCCAAAAATTTTCTGCTCTTTCTCAGAAGCGGAAACTCTGCCGGGAGAATATGTGAAGCTGGAACACGCCGCAGGCCGGGTCATGAAAGAATTCGTGATCCCTTATCCTCCGGGAATCCCCGTCCTGGCTCCTGGGGAGGTCGTTTCTGCCGAAGCAATCTCCTTTCTTCAAAAAGGGATCCGGGCAGGGCTGGAAATTCAGTGCGGTTCAGGCGTTCTGAAGAGCCCTGAAGGGCTTATTTTCACCGCCGGGAGCAAGATTTCCTGAGAGAGGCCGGCGGCTCTTCCTCTCCCGGAACAGTTGACAGAACAAAGAAAATACACTAGAATAAGGTATACGGGCTTTTGGGCCTGCGTGCTTGACGAAAACACGTGATTACGATGAAAGAGGGTGTCATCCATGAAAAGAATCCAGACTCTGGAGACAAGAAACCTTGTTGAATCCGCAAAGAAGGGCGGCTGCGGCGAGTGCCAGACTTCCTGCCAGTCTGCCAGCAAGACTTCCTGCAGCGTAGCCAATCAGCAGTGCGAGCAGTGCAAGAACAAGTAATGCAAAAATCGCTGTATGGCTGTATGCTGTCATGTTGTGATTAACAACGCTGCAGCATACAGCTTTTTTCTGCGTTTTTGCCTTTTAGGGAGATAAACTGCTCCTTCTTACGCATCTCAATGGATATGCACACCACAATCACTTTTCAGCGCTTTTGCAGCTGTACCGCTGTACTTTACAGATAAACGATACAGGGTGGTCCATGGCCGCCCCGGAAAGGAACATACAGAATGATTCATCCCTTTAAGCTGAACGGCTATAATATTATTCTCGACGTGAACAGCGGCAGCATCCACAATGTGGACGACGTCGCCTATGATGTAATCTGCCTTTATGAAAACACCCCGAAAGAGGAGATCGAAGCCGTTATTCAGAAAAGATATCCGGAAGTGACTCCGGAAGATCTGCAGGACATATTTGATGATATCGAGACTTTGAAACAGCAGAACAAGCTTTTCACAGAAGATCCCTTTGAAGATATGGCCATCGATTTCAAAAAGCGCCAGTCCGTTATAAAAGCCCTCTGCCTTCATGTGGCCCATGACTGCAATCTGCGCTGCGCCTACTGCTTCGCCGGGGAGGGAGAATACAAGGGCGAACGTTCCCTGATGTCCTATGAAGTGGGCAAGCGGGCTTTTGATTTTCTTATCGAGAACTCCGGCACCCGTAAGAACCTGGAAGTGGATTTCTTCGGCGGGGAGCCTCTGATGAATTTTGAAGTGGTCAAGAAGCTGGTGGCCTACGGCCGGGAGCAGGAAAAGCTCCACAATAAGAATTTCCGCTTCACCATCACCACCAACGGCGTCCTCCTCACCGATGAGGTCATGGATTTCTGCAATAAAGAAATGAGCAATGTGGTCCTCAGCATGGACGGCCGCCCGGAAGTGAACGACCGGCTGCGCAAAACCAGAAACGGCGGCGGCAGCTATGAATTGATTGTTCCCCGTTTCCTGGAGATGGCCCGCCGCCGGGGCCAGAAGGATTATTATATGCGGGGCACCTACACCCATTACAACACGGATTTTTCCAACGATATCCTGCATATGGCGGATTTGGGCTTCAAGGAACTTTCTATGGAGCCTGTGGTGGCTTCCCCCACGGATCCCTACGCCCTGCGGGAGGAAGATCTTCCCACTCTGCTCAATGAATACGAAAAGCTGGCGGTGGAGATGATCCGCCGGCGGCGCAATGGAAACGGCTTTAACTTCTACCACTATTCCATCGACCTGATGGGCGGCCCCTGCATCGTAAAACGGATTTCAGGCTGCGGCGTAGGAACGGAATACATGGCCGTCACTCCCTGCGGGGATCTCTACCCCTGCCATCAGTTCGTAGGCGAACCACGCTTCCTGCTGGGAAATGTATTCACCGGCGTAACTAATAAGGAGGTCTGTGACGAATTCAAGCTCTGCAACGTTTACGCTCATAAGGAATGTAAAGACTGCTTTGCCCGGCTTTATTGCAGCGGTGGCTGCGCTGCCAACGCCTACCACACCACCGGCAGTGTTACGGGTGTATATACAATGGGCTGTGAGCTCCACAAAAAACGCATCGAATGCGCCATAATGATGAAGGTGGCCGAAGCCTGCGACGCAAACTCATTTGCGGAATAATAGGTTATTTGGTCAATGCTTCAATAAAAAATCTCTTCAAAAAATTTTGAAGAGATTTTTTATTTTTTAAATAACTATTTACTTTTTAGAAATAATATGATATATTAGAGATGAAAATTATTAATCAATATTTAAAATTATTATGGAATA
>URRG01000198.1 GCA_900550095.1 uncultured Oscillospiraceae bacterium | reverse complement strand
CACAGCACTCCTTATCCTTAGGGCTGCGGCACAGCTCTTCTTTTGTCTCCGCCGCAAAGGATGCAGCCATGTTCTTTCCCTCCTTACCGCTCTTCCACCGAAGCGCCCGCCTCGCTGTGGGAACGCTTACAGTTTTTTAATATCCCTGTGATTGACGCTGACACGCATCTTCTTTTCCTGCAGACGGTCATACAGAAGCTGCGCCAGCGTGACGGAACGATGCTTGCCGCCCGTGCACCCCACAGCGATGACAAGCTGGCTCTTCCCCTCGTTGCAGTAAAGGGGGATCATGTAGTCGATGAGATCCATAAAACGCCGCACAAAGCCCTGCGTCTGCTCCCACTTCAGCACATATCTGCTGACGGGCTCGTCCAGCCCTGTAAGATGCTTCAGCTCTTCTACATAATATGGATTCGGCAGGCACCGAACGTCAAATACCAAATCCGCTTCGGAAGGGATCCCATACTTAAAACCGAGGGATACGCAGTGGATCATCAGCGCGTCGCTGGTATCTCACAGAAAAAGGGCGGAAATCCGCTCCTTGAGCTGTGCAGGCGATAAAAGCGATGTATCCACGATATAATCGGCCCTTTCCCGCACAGGCCGGAGCATCTCCCTCTCCAGCCGGACAGCGCTTTCGATAGAGCCGGCTGTTTCCGCTGAAAGAGGATGCCTGCGGCGGGTCTCCTTGTAACGGTTTACGAGGACGCCGTCCGAAGCGTCGAGAAACAGGATTTTATAGGATTTCTGATCCTCCTTCAGTTCTTCCAAAGAGGCAAACAGAGTTCCAAACATGTCGCCGCCGCGCACATCCGTCACAACAGCCACTCTCTCCATTTTCTCCTTGGCCTTTCCGCAGAGACTGCAAAAGGTGGGGATCAGCTGGGGCGGAATATTATCTACACAGTAAAAGCCAATATCCTCCAAAGCGTCTACCGCCCTGGATTTTCCCGCCCCGGAAAGCCCCGTCACTATCAAAAAATCCATTTCTGTTTCTCCTATATTTTCTGAAGTCTCCGCCCTGTTATTCTCCCACCATGCGGATCTCGCATTCCAGTAAAACGCCGGTTTCCTTTTGGACCGTCTCCTGTATTTTCCCGATCAGCCCGAGCACGTCTGCGCAGGTAGCTCCGCCTGTGTTGATGATAAAGCCCGCATGCTTTTCGCTGACTGCTGCTCCTCCTACAGAAGCGCCCTTGAGTCCGCACCGCTCAATGAGAGAACCCGCAAAGTATCCCTCCGGACGTTTGAACACGCTCCCTGCGCTCGGCTTGTTCAAAGGCTGTTTTTCCTTCCGCCGATTGTAAAAATCCTCCATGGCAAGGGCAATGACGTCTCTGTTCCCGGGCTTGAGGGAAAAGGTAACGTCCGTGATAACGGCTCCGTTTTCCATAAAAACACTGTGCCGGTAGCCGAAATCCAGCTCCCCGCCGCGAATCTCCCCTATCGTTCCATCCGGATACATACAGCGGACAGAGGAGACGGCCTGACGCATTTCCCCGCCGTAAGCTCCCGCGTTCATATACACCGCCCCGCCTACGGAACCTGGGATCCCCCACGCAAATTCAAGGCCGCTGAGGGTATACTTTTTGGCGGCATTACAGGCCCCTGCAAGGGAAACGCCCGCCCCGCAGCGGATCTCTGTGTCGGAAATCCTGCGAACCTGCGTAAATTCACCGGAAAGCAGGACCACGCAGCCACGGATCCCCTTATCGCCCGCCAAAAGATTGGAACCGTTTCCGATCATCATAATAGGTACGGAAAGCTCCGCAGCCTTTTTCAGCACCAGGGACAAAGCCTCCGCATTCATAACCGTTACAAACAGGTCGGCGGGGCCTCCTACCCGAAACGTAGTATGACGGGACATCGGTTCCCCACAGACGGCGAGGCATCCGGCCGAAACTGCCGCGCGCTCCAGTTCTTCCAAAGGTTTCATATAAGCCCTCCTGTTACAGCTTCTTTAAAGGCCGGCTCCTCCGGCACAGCGGTATATTCTCTCAGGTATTCCAGCATTCTTTCTCTGCTGGAATTCACCACCAGCTCTTCCGGGAAGTCCAATTCCCGCAGGAGAGCTTCCCCTTGGGAAAATTCCCCTACATGGGCGGAAACATGGGCGTCGGAATCCACAATAATACGGACGCCGTGCCGTTTACAGAGCTTCATGATCTCGGCGCAGTTTTTCAGAGAATCTTTCCGAACGCGGAAGGTCCCTTCGTTCAGTTCCACCAGCTTCCCCCTGCGGCCGAATTCCGGGATCACCTTCTCGTAGTCAAAGGCAAATTCCTCCGACCCGCAGTGGCCGATCACCTTCACCAGAGGATTTTCCGCCACCTGCAGCCACGCCTCCGTAATGTCCTGCCTTCTGTGACGCCTTCCCGGCATCATAGTGGGGCCGTGCATAGAGGCCACCACCCACTCCAGCACAGGAGCATCCTCCGGAAGAAGGTCGAGCTTCCCTTCATAATCCAGAACGTTGCTCTCCTGCCCTCGGAGAAGAAGAATCCCCTTCCATACGCGGGGCAGGACCTTCATATTCTGAAAATACCAGGTCCCCGGCGCACCGGGCATAGCCGCTCCATGGTCTGTGACGGCAACGGCAAAAAGCCCCTTTTCCGAGGCGGCGGCAAGCATTTCCTCCAATGTGGAATATGCGTGCGTAGAAGCGATGGTGTGCATATGCATATCAGCGACAAATCTCATAAGCTACTCTTCCCCTTCCAGAATCTCCGCGTCCCGGGTTCAAAGATCCAGCTTCCGGGGCTCGCTTTCCTCCTGCAGGATAGAGGCGTCCATCCCCAATCCTTTGAGCAGTTCCGTAGCCGCGTTGTAGCCCATTTTTTTCTGACGATTGTTCATGGCAGCCACCTCAATAATGACAGCCAGATTCCGGCCCGGTTTTACCGGGATGGTCAGCACCGGCACTTTATTCCCCAGAATTTCCGTATATTCATTGTCAAGCCCCATACGGTCGTATACCTTTTTATTATCCCAAATCTCCAGGTTGATGACCATGTCTATCTTTTCGGTCAGCTTCACGGCGCCCATGCCGAAAATGCGGCGGGCGTTGATAATGCCGATGCCTCTCAGCTCAATGAAATGACGGATATTTTCCGGGGCCTGGCCAACGAGAGACTTCGCGGATACGCGGCGGATCTCCACCGCGTCGTCTGCGATAAGCCGGTGGCCGCGCTTGATGAGCTCGATAGCTGTCTCGCTCTTGCCGACGCCGCTGTCTCCTACCAGAAGGATCCCCTCGCCGTAGACCTCCACCAAAACGCCGTGGCGGGTAATGCGGGGAGCCAGCTCCGTATTCATAAAGGCCACAAGGGCCGCCACAAGGCTGGACGTTGTCTCTCCCGTGCTCAAAAGAGGAACGCCGTTGTTTGTAACAGCTGTGAGAAGCTCTTCAGAGGGCTGAATCCCCCTTGCTATAATAGCCGCCGGCGGATGCTTGGAAAAAATCGCTTCCAGGATCTCGAAGCGGTCTTCCGGCGTACGGGATTGGAGAAACGCCGTTTCAGCGTTCCCAAAAATCAGGATACGGCTGGTATCGTAATAATCATAAAAACGGTTCAGCTCCAAACCGGGCCTGTTTACATCCATAGAAGAGATCAGGACGCCTTCCGGATCTTCCGGCATATAGATCGGCTTCAGGGAAAGTTCCTTCATGACCCTGGCCAGAGAAACTGTAAATGTGGTGGCCACAGCATTACACCTGCTTTCTCTAGTATATTGATCGCCTGCTGATCTTATTATATCGCATAGCGGAAAAAGTTTAAAGGGCAAAGAGGAGAAAAGCGCAAAAGAGAAAGGGCGGATACCGCCTGAAACGGCCCCGCCCTTTTACTGTGAGATACGTAATGTTTACTTTTCCGCCGCCTGACGCTTTTTGCTCTTATGGTTCTGCCACATAACATAGAGCGGGCCCGCAAGGCACACGGAGGAATAGCAGCCCACGGCTACGCCGATCATCATGGGGAGGGCAAAGAGAGAAACGCTCTCCAGCCCGTATACGATCCCTACCACATAAACGGCTGCAATAGCCACAAAGGTGCAGAGAGACGTGTTGATAGACCGGGTCAGCGTCTGATTGATGCTGGCGTCCACCAGCTCCTCCACGGAAGCCTTCGGCCCCATGAGCTTGCGGTTTTCACGGACACGGTCATACACTACGATCGTATTGTTCAGCGAATAACCGAGAATCGTCAGAACGACCGCAATAAACGTATCGTTGATAGGAAGCCGGAACACTACAAATACAAAGTACATGAGAGAAACGTCGTGCAGCAAGGCGATAATCGCCATGATACCGGCAGACGCGCCGCCGATCTTCTTGAAGCGCAGAGCCACGTAAAGAACCAGAAGCAGGAACGTAATGGCAACAGCGATCAGACACTTGGCAAAAAACTGCTGGCCCATAGTCGGGTTGACAGAGCTGCTTTCCACAAGTTCAAATCCGGCGTCAGGGTACTCTGCAGAGAGCGATTCCTGGATCGCCTTCTGGTTTTCCAGGGAAATGGACTGATTCCCCACAAAGGAAATGGAAACATGGTTTACAGCAGCCTTGCCGTCGTTCTGCACATTTTCGTAAATGCGCACGTCCACACTGTCTCCGCTCACTTTTTCCGTAATATCCGCCACTGCGTTGGTGTCGATCTCACCTGTATAGGAATACTTGACGATAGCGCCGCCGCGGAACTGTATATCCAGGTTTACGCCCATGAAAAGATTGCAGAGCAGTCCTACGGCGATCAGTGCCAGCGAAATGGTAAAATAGATTTTCCGGTTCCTGAAAAAATGGATATTGAACTTTTTCATTCCTTAGCACCTCCGAACAGCCATTTTTTGCGAAGCGGTTTAAATCCGGAGAGCGATTTGGTCATCAGCCGGGTCGTCCCCACGCCGAACACAAAGTTGCCGATATTTCCCACCAGGAGAGTGTATCCAAAGGAATAGATGGAGCCTGTGGTGGATGCACCGAAAATGCCTCCCAGGATATTGACGGGCCCGAACACGACCATCAGCATGATCGAAACGATGATCGTGGTGACATTTCCGTCAAAAATCGCCCAGAAGCTGTTTTCGTCGCCCTTCTGGATAGCGCCGTCCAGCGTCTTGCCGGCCCAGAGCTCTTCCTTGATACGGGTGGCAGTGATGATATTGGCGTCCACGCCCATGCCGATGGAAAGGATGA
>URRG01000197.1 GCA_900550095.1 uncultured Oscillospiraceae bacterium | reverse complement strand
TCCTGCTCCCGGGACAAATTCTCCCGGGAGCAGGACCCTTTTATGCATTCATTCATACTCTCCACACGAAAGGTTCTTATATAGATCCAAATACGGGGACGCCGTCCTTGACCGTCTCCAGAACCCGGATGCTGCGGATATCCTCCTGCTTTGTTTCCAGTGGATCTCTGTCCAATATCACCAGGTCGGCCCTCTTGCCCGGCCGGATGCTCCCCTTCTCGTTTTCCTCAAAATATTGATACGCTCCATGGACGGTCACCGCCTTCAGCGCTTCCAGAACAGATATCCTCTCTTCCCCTCCCAAAAGTTCGCCGTCCTTTGTCCTCCGGCTGACAGCACACCATACGCTTTCCAGCATATCGGGTTCCGTCACCGGCGAGTCCTGGTGAAAGGTAAACGGCAGCCCCGCACGCAGGGCCGAACCAGAAGGACTGATACAGGAAGCCCGCTTCATGCCGAAATTTTCGATATGGGAATCGCCCCAATAATAGACATGCCCGATAAAGAAAGAGGGGATCATCCCCAGCTTCTTCATATCTGCAAGCTGGTCTCTTCCCAAAAACTGGGCATGGATCATGACCGGGCGGATATCCTCCGCGCTTCCGTCTTTCCCCAAGACGTTCTGGAAAGCCCCAATATACTGGCGGGCCGCTGCGTCTCCATTGCAGTGGGCTAAAAGCTGTTTTCTTTCTGAAACAGCGCTCCTCACATATTCCCTTACGGCCTCATCCTTCAGAACAGGATAGCCGCAGTATCCGTCCTCCGCTCCTTCGTAGGGCTCCCGCATCCATGCCGTTCGCGCCTGCGGGGAACCGTCCAGAAAAATCTTATATCCTCCCAGCCGAAAATGATCCCTGTAGCCATCTGTATATGCCCGCAGCTTTTGAAGAACCGCTTCCTTTTCCCGAAAATCCGCATATCCTACTACATCCAGCCAAAGTTTTCCATTGGCGCAAAGATGCCGGTAGATATCGGCCAGCATGCTCACGACCATGCCGTCCTGAGCGGTGGCTACGCCGTAGCTTGCATAGATCTCCTGAGCTCTTTGGAAGCTTCTCTCCAATTCCTCCATGGAAGGCATGGGCAGCTTCTGAAGATACGCCATATAAGCGTTTTCCTCCATATAACCGGTCGGTTCGCCGTTTTCAACAGCGATGCGCCCGCCTTCCGGAACAGGCGTATCGGCGGTAACGCCCAAGACTTTGAGTGCCATCGTATTAAAAACGCCCGTATGACCTGATTGGTGCTGCAGCAAAACGGGATTCTCAGGAGCGGCCGCATCCAATATGTGCCTATCTGGAATTCTTTTTTCTTTCAGAATGGTGGGATCCAACCCTTTGACCTGTACCCATTTTCCCTTTTCTATGCCGTTTTTTTGGATAAAACTCCGAATAGACGCCTGGATATCGGAAAAACTCCCGGCTCCCTCCACACTGGCCTGCAGGAGAGAGAAGGCATAGCCGGAAATATGGCTGTGAGCATCAATAAAAGCCGGCATCGCAACGGCTCCGTGCAGCCGGATGCGTTCCGCTCTTTTCCCCAAAGCCTTCAGACTCTCTTCCGGTCCTACCGCCTTGATCCTTCCGTTTTCCACTAAAACCGCCTCTTCGTACCGATTGGCCCTGCTCTCCATCGTAAGGATCTTTCCGCCCACATACAGTTGTTCCATATAAAACCTCCTATCGCCGTATGACGCTCGTATAGAGCTTATAGCCTATATATCCCGTCCGCTCCGCTGTTTTATTCTTTGTCTTCGCAAATTGGTAAAAACGCTGTGACGTTTCAGGATACGATACCGCCCGCCGGATTGAAGATAAAATTAGTATAGGACTGAAAGTCCCTTCCATTCGTGAAATACGGAATATTCCCTAATTCTTTTCTGATTTTCCGGTACAAAAAAGAAATGAACTCTCTTACACTCTGCCGCATAGTATAGAAGGAACCATATTCCCTATATGAAAGGAGATCCTCCTATGGCAGAATTCATTGCTGGGGCTTCCTGCAGCCGCCGCGATCCGGACCCTTTTCCAAAGGATCCCGTCGTCGGAATGGCGTATGTGCCCTTTCAGCAGTACGGCACTGTATACCAGCCGGAAATGGGTTTTGATAACGGAACCATTTTCCCTGATTTAAATAAACCTTTTTACGGAAGAAGAGGTGAGCCCAGATGAACGAACAGCAACGGCTGCGCCGGAAAATCGACGCTTACAGCTTTTCCATGTGGGAGCTCCACCTGTTTCTGGATTCTCATCCCAACAACTGCGAAGCAGCTAAAAAGATGGAAGAATACAGAAAGAAGCTCGAGGAACTGACAGCAGAATATGAAGCCGCCTACGGCCCCTTAAACGAAACCAGTTCCAATACAAGCCGGTGGGCTTGGGTAGCCGGCCCTTGGCCCTGGGATACAGAGGAGGTCGATGAATAATGTGGGTCTACGAAAAAAAGCTGCAGTACCCGGTAAATATTAAAAATCCCAATCCCGCTCTCGCTAAAATCATTATGTCGCAGTACGGCGGTCCTGACGGAGAGCTGGGCGCATCTCTCCGTTATCTTTCCCAGCGCTATAGCATGCCCTATTCCGAACTGAAAGCGATATTGACCGATATAGGAACAGAGGAACTGGCCCACCTGGAAATGATTGGGGCCATCGTTTATCAGCTGACAAAAAATCTGACGCCGGAAGAAATCAAGGCTGCCGGTTTCGACGCATATTTTGTGGACCATACCACAGGAATCTATCCCGCCTCCGCCGCAGGCGTTCCCTTCACAGCCGCATACCTGCAGTCCAAGGGAGACGCTATCACCGATATCCACGAAGACATGGCAGCAGAACAGAAAGCCCGCACCACGTATGACAATATCCTCCGATTTGCCGATGATCCCGACGTGCGGGAGCCCATTAAATTCCTGCGGGAAAGGGAAATAGTCCACTATCAGAGATTCGGCGAAGGCCTGCGCATCATCACCGATCATCTGGATTCCAAAAACTTCTATGCCTTTAACCCCGAATTTGACCGTCCAAACCGCAGAAAAAGATAATCCCCTCAACTCGAATCCCAATCCTTCTGAAAAAACGTCCCGGAGCGTTCCGGGACGTTTTTTCGGCCTTCAAATACTTTATACTTTTCGCAGCTTGATAATAGTAACGGAATAAGCGGGAGCCCGGTAGATAAAAGTCCTTCCGGCATTATGGATTTCACTGTAAACAGGAGCCACATTACGCCTGTTTTCCATAGAATTCACCGCATCGAGGGGCGCGCTGAGCACTTCTGTGAAAGCTTCGGGGGCTACATCGCAGTCCAGGCAAATCTCCACTTCCGTATCCGCGCCGCCCACATGGACGAGCTTCAGAATAACGGTGTCCCCGTCCGCGGTGGCCACTGTGGATATAACCGGATGACAGATATGCTTCCTTTCCTGTACGAGCGCTCCATTGATATAACAGGCATAGCCGCCGTGATATGCTTTGATCATATACGTATTGAACTTCGTATAATCGATCTCCAGCTCCGTTTTATGCGGTTCAGGAAGGTTTCTCTCAAAGAAACCTCTTGTTTCAGTGACGCCTTTTCCGTTCTCGATCTTCCAAATCTGGTTCCGGACAGAGTGCAGGTTCCAGTCCGGATCCTTAGGCTCGTTGCAGCCTGCATCCGTATCAGGATGGAAATTCCACACCGATAGCGTCACCGGATTATCCCTTTCAAATTTCAGATCGATCTCAAAGGTATATTCTTCCAAATCTTCTTCGCCAAAGGCCGCCCACATCAGCGAATCCGGTCTCTGTGCACCGGGGCGGGAACGTCCGCTCTGAAATTCTTCCATTGCTTTATTCCAGGCGCTGCTTTTCCCCACACAGGGATGGGGACGCTCCTCCTGCACCATGGTATATACGCCGTTTTCTTCTTTCCAGCCGCCGTATATGGTTTTACTTATCTGCACAGCCCGGCCATTTATACGTATATTTTTAAACTGCAGTCCCGGCTTTGAGCACTGCAGGCCGGGAATCCCTTTATACACAGGGGGCCTCATTTCCACCTGCGTTTCTGTCTCAAGAACCTCTTTCCCTCTGTTCCCCGCCATCATGGAAATCGCATGATAGCTTGGGATCCCATATACCTGATGATTATTGAATACGATCAGGTTTGGCTTCCAGGCTGTATAATCCGAATTCTGGAACAGCGGCGCATAAGCCGTCAGCTTAACGATATCCTGATTGCGTTCCGCGCCGGCCAAAAATACAGCTTCCGCTAACGCGCATTCCATGGAAGCAATGGTGTTTCCGCCGTTGACCGCGTATTCTCCCACGAAAATGTCCGGGCCGCTGCGGTCGTAGGAATCAAAACGATTTTCATTCTCCAGGAAAAACTCCGGCGTATTGTAATAGTGTTCATCGGCCATTTCCGTGGGGAGGCCGCTCTCTTCCGTATGGCAGTTGGAAATATAGACAACCTCCGGATATTTCTCTTTCAGAGCCGTATAAAATTTCATATAGCGGGCGTTGTATTCCGGACCCCAGTTTTCGTTGCCGATCTCCACATATTTCATTCGGAAGGGTTCCGGGTGGCCCGCCTCTTTCCGCATGGCTCCATAGAAGGAATCGGCAGGCCCCAGCGCATACTCCAGAGCGCCCAAGGCTTCCTGCAAAAATCCATCCACTGTTTCCTCGTCGAACATTTCCGCCACCCTGGCCTGGCAGCTCATGCCGCAGTTGCACACATACATGGGTTCCATATCCAAATCCTCGCAGAGCTGCAGGTATTCGTGAAAGCCCAGGCCGTTTGTGGTGCGGTAATGCCACATAAGAGTATGGCTCGGCCTCTTCCACACAGGACCTATGGTATTGGAAAAACGCATGGCCGTTTCCTTGGAAACTCCCTCCACAATGCATCCGCCTGGGAAACGGAGAAATTTCGGATGGCTGTTCTGCAGCATCTCCGCCAAATCCGCCCGCAGTCCGTGCCCTTTAAACGTTTCTTTCGGCATCAGAGATGTAAATCCAAACAGGATCTCACAGCTTCTGTCCGCCGTAATCACAAGTCTTCCCTTGAAATCTTCCCCCTTGGCACGGAGAAGAAAATCCAGCCTCTGCCAAGTGTGGAAAGGGCGTGCTACGGCAAAGGCGTCCCCATGGCAAGCGCCGTCCTCCCCTTCCAGGGCCGCTTTCAGTATAACCTCTTCCGACGTTTTTACAAACATATAG
>URRG01000196.1 GCA_900550095.1 uncultured Oscillospiraceae bacterium | reverse complement strand
CCCTCCGTCTGCAGTTCTACGGCTAGTATGAAAAAGGATCCCGGCGGCCGCCGGGATCCTTTGCATACAGCATACGCCGCTGAAAATTCCTATTTACCCACCGCGCAGTAAACAAACGGGAAATTTTCCCGCCAGATCTTACTGCTGGGGATACTGAGGGTTCTGAGGCTGCTGGGGCTGCTGCGGAGCAGGAGCCTGAGGAGCCTGATAGGGGGGAACCTGATACTGAGCCTGCGGCTGCACAGGAGGCTGCGGCCGCGCAGCGATAAGACCGAAAGCATGGTTGGCGATCGTGCAGGCAATGGGAAGCTTAGCATCCTTGCCCTTGACCACGCGGGTGAAGCCCAGCACATAGAACACGACCAAGAACACGAAAACAGCCGCATAGAGGATGCCGCATACAACGCCGCCGGCTATCACTACGGCGGGGATAGCCGCTCCCAGAGCGAAAAGCCATGCAATTCCGTCTACTACCATGTTGGCGATGCCTGCAAAGGTGCCGAAAATCAGAACCTGCAGAACCTGATGGGAAACCCACTCATTTTTCTCAGCCACAATAGCGAAGCCGACTGCCAGAGCGCCCAAGAAAAACTGATCCAGAACAAAGAACGCCATAGCTACAACGGGGTATACCCAGAGCTTAAATCCATATTTACCCTTTTGCATTCGATTGCACACTCCTTATGTATTCCGGTAGGAAATCTGCCAGAAAATCTTTCTTTTAGTGTAGCGCTTTTCCATAATAATGTCAAGAAAAGCGAGAGGATTTTCTTTTCTGTTCCGGCAAAACAACCGTAGATGCCGCCTGACGGGGCATCACGCCTTCACGCCCAGAAGGCCGCGGGCGCTTTCCGCCATTTTTTTCACCAGTGCTTCACTCTCTGCCGGAGAAGCTCCCTTGGCGGAATAATAGACCTTGATCTTAGGTTCTGTTCCGGAGGGGCGGACGATCACCTTGCAGCCGTTCTCCAATCTGTATTCCAGCACATTGGATTTAGGCAGATCGATAGGAGTCTGCTTTCCGCCCTCGCGGCAGACGGATTCGCGGTAATCGCTCCAGCCCGTCACCTTATAGCCCGCGATCTCTTCCGGCGCAGACGTCCTGAGAGAATCCATGATCCTTCCCATGGTGATCATGCCGTCCTCGCCTTCAAAGCCGAAATTATCCACCGTATTCTTATAATAGCCGTATGTCTCATACAAGGCCTGCATAGCGTCTGCCAGGGTCATGCCCTTCTGCTTGTAATACCAGGCCATTTCACAAATGAGCATACTGGCGTCCACCGCGTCCTTGTCCCGGACATAACCGCCGGAAAGATAGCCGTAGCTCTCTTCAAAGCCCAGAAGGAACCTTTCCTCTTCGCCTTTTTCTTCCAGAAGGGCTATCTGATCGCCGATATATTTAAAACCCGTGAGCACACGGACGCAGCGGATCCCATACGCCTTTGCCACCGCGTCGGCCATGTCTGTGCTGACTATAGTAGTGACCGCAATGGGAGCCTTGGGCAGCCTGCCCTGTTCCCTGCGGCTGCGGGCGATGAAATCCAGAAGGAGGACGCCCACCTCGTTGCCCGTCATCAGCACATATTCGCCCTTCTGCTTCACAGCGATGCCGCAGCGGTCACAGTCCGGGTCAGTGGCCAGAAGCAGGTCGGGCCCGACCTTTTCGCAGAGATCGAGGCCCACCCTGAGGGCTTCGCGGATCTCCGGATTCGGGAAGGGGCAGGTGGTGAAATTGCCGTCCGGCTTTTCCTGCTCGGGGACCACCGTCACATCCTCCACGCCGATGCGCTTTAAAATACGTGTCACGCCCACCAGGCCGGTGCCGTTCAGAGGCGTGTACACCACCTTCAGGCCCTTGCAGGGCTCATCCAGTATACGCTCCTTATAGACCTCGTCCAGAAATGCATCCAGCACGCTTTCGTCAATATACGAGATCAGGCCCTTTGCGCGCCCTTCCTCGAAGGGCATCACCTTCACATCCCTAAAAATATCCAGGGAATTGATCTCGTTCTGCACACCCTCCGCCATTTCAGAGGTGATCTGGCATCCGTCGCTGCCATAAGCCTTGTAGCCGTTATATTTGGCCGGGTTATGGCTGGCGGTGATGCAGATGCCCGCGTCGCACTTCAAATACCGCACGGCAAAGGAGAGGGTCGGCGTGGGGGAAAGCCAGGGATATACAAAAGCCTTGATCCCGTTGGCGGCCAGAACGGCGGCGGATTCCCTTGCAAACAGATCGGATTTGATCCGGCTGTCGTAAGCGATAGCCACGCCCGTTTTTGCCCCGTGGCTGAGAAGGTAGTTGGAAAGCCCCTGTGTAGCCTTTCGCACGGTATAGATGTTCATCCGGTTTGTGCCCGCGCCCAGAACGCCCCGGAGCCCGGCCGTTCCGAATTCCAGCTCCTGATAGAACCGGTCGTTGATCTCGTCTTCCTTCCCCCCGATCTGCCGGAGCTCTTCCTGCAGTTCCGGATCCTCCATGGGGGTATTGAGCCATTTTTCATATTCGGCCGCGATGCCTGTTCCCAAACTCATAATTCGTCACATACCTTTCGCTGGATTTTGCCCCAAGACGGCTAAGAATTCTAGTATAAGAATACCATTCCTTTATCTTTGTGTCAATCGTAGGAAATACGGAAATTTTACTCGAATTTTTTCGTTAAATATGAACAATGTTCGTCACGATTCCCGCAGGAGTAATATCCACATAGCCATATGTCCCCCCATAACCGCTCAGAGAACCGGGGTTCAGCATATAAAGGCCGTCCTCATATTCCTGAAGAGGCGTATGCGTGTGGCCGAAAAGGACGATATCCGCCTTCTTCTCTCTGGCCGCCGCCGCAATCTCATAATATCCGTATTTCACCCGGTGGATATGCCCATGCGTGTAATAGATCCGCCTTCCCTCCAGGGTGATCTCCCCAAAAAGAGGCAGCTGGGAACCCCAATCGCAGTTCCCCCTCACCTGCAGGATCATTTTATCCGGACAGCTTCCCTTCAGAGCGTCCATTTCTTCCTCGCCGTCTCCCAAATGGATCACCACCTCCGCCTTCCTCTGCCGCAGCAAAGCGCGGCGAAGGTTCCCTGCGTCCCCATGGGTGTCGGAGACTACCAAAATCCGCACCGGCCGTCACTCTCCTTTCCAAAGGCCCTGCGGCCGCCGCTCCCGTTTTCAGAGCGCGGCCTGCGGTCCCGCCGCACTATAGGCCGCATAGGCGTCCGCGCAGAAATTCCTCTATCCGGGCCTTTATTCCCCGTTTTTGGTTCATTTCCAAGGTCCTGCTGAATATAGTATAAGAGCGCAGGATTCTATTTTGCTTCTTTGTCCTCATTTTATCCTGCGTGTTTGCGCCATATTCAAAAAGGAGAGGTGACCTTACCATGGAAATCCGCAACGATCAGGACCGGCAGGCCCTTCTGCAGAAGCTTATGAAGAGCCTGAGCCCTTCCGACGAGCAGCAGCTTCAGAAGATCCTGGCCGATAAAGACGCTCAGAAGAAAATGCTCAGCACACCGGAGGCACGGGAGCTGATGAAAAAGCTCTTCGGGAAATGATCTGCTCCGTCCCGCATATATGCTGCACATTTTTCAGCCGGCCCAGCCGCACGGAATGATCCGCCGGAAGAGCGGAGAGCCTTACAGGGCATAAGGGCCTCGGAAAGCAGAAAAAGCGGGCAAAGATGCGTAAGGCTGAAAACCGTTCGGAAACTAGAAGGAGGGAGAAACCCAATGGAAGACCTGTCAGGGCAGATCAGCGCGATTCTTTCCGACCCGCAGGCTATGGAGCAGATCCGGGGGCTGGCGGCCTCTCTGGGTCTGCAGGGGGCTCCCGAAACAGGCTCAGGGCCCCAGGGAACGCCCGGTGAACAAACTTCTCCGGCGGCTCAGCCAGAACAGGCGTCTCCTCCCCAGGGGAACGGGCAGAGCACGGGAAACACGCCCGATCTTTCCGGGCTGTTGTCCGGTCTGTCGGGCTTATCGGCACTGTCGGGACTTTCCGGCCTTTTGGGGAACGGAGGAGCCGCTCCCCAGTCCGCTGCTTCCTCTTCCGCCCCAGCGGGAACAGCCGGGGGAGCGGCGGAGCCCTCCGGAGGCGGGCTGAATCTGTCCGCCCTGGCCGGCCTTCTGGGGAATGGAAACAAAAATCCTCCCTCCCCTTCCGCCGCCTCCGGAGGACTTCTCAGTTCCCTAAGCAGTCTGGGCAGCCTAAACGGACTGGGAAGTCTGGGAGCTCTGGCCGGGCTGGGAAACACCTCCGGATCAGGCGTCGCGGGAGGTTCAGGCGCAGGGAACCCGGGAAACGCCGGGGGGATCGGAAGCCTTCTGCAGGGGGACCTGCTTCCCATGATCATGAGGGTCGCCCCTCTGATCACCTCCCTCCAGCAGGAAACGGACAGCACCCGCCTTCTGCGCGCCCTGCGCCCCATGATCAGCCCCTCCCGGCAGAAAAGGCTGGATGAAGCCATCCGCATGATGCAGCTTATGCGCATCCTGCCCCTGCTCAAAGGGAAGCTTTTCTAAAGAGCGCCGATAGGGGACCAGCGGCTCTAAAAGGCCCGGATACCGGCGGACAACATCCTGAGGAAACGCGGACGCTCCCGCCTTTCTCTTCACAGCATAGGGGCGGAACAGGCCCCAGAGCCTGAAATACGGGCGGTAAAACGTCAGCCGGAGGAAATATCCCTGCCCGCCCTGAGCGCCGCCCTCAAAATATGTTCAAGCTACAGGCACAGGCAGCGCGTCAGTTAAGGATATCAGAAACGGAACATATGCCGGAACACTTCGCTGTGGGCGATACCGCGCGCCCGGGAACGCTCCGCAAGCGGGGACTTCAGACGCGCGGAAACGCGAATTCCCGCACATCTGTTCCGGCAGAGGGCGGCATCAGCCGCACCATAAGGAAGGAGGGGGAATTCCATGGCGGAAGCCGATATGCAAAAACTTCAGCAGGAGGCCCTGCGGCGGGTGAGAGAGATGCAGGCCAGAGCCCAGGCCGCCGCCCAAAACGGCTCCGGACGGGAAGCCGCTCCTTCCCCCAGAGGAAGCCCCTCAGGGGGAAACAGGAATCTCACGGGCACTGGCGGAGGAGGAAGCGCAGGAAACCCCGGCCGCAACGCCCACTCCGGAGGAGCCCCAGGCTACGGCGGCGCGCCGGGCGCTGCCGGAACCCAAAACCGCGGTTCGCCCCGGCAGGCCTCC
>URRG01000195.1 GCA_900550095.1 uncultured Oscillospiraceae bacterium | reverse complement strand
CCGCGCCCTTAATAGCTTCCTGTGGTGTCGAAGGTCACATCCGCGGCCTCTTTTTTCCGGGAAGTTTTCCTGCGCTTATTCAGCTCTTCCAGATAGAGATCCTCATCGAAGGGAATTTCCACAGGATGATGAAGCCAGCTGGAAAGGTGCATAGCGTTGGAAAGAGTCAGGCCCCGGATGCCTTCTTCTCCTCTGGCCACCAGAGGCGTGCCGTGTAGGATATTGGCGGCAAAGGCGTTGAGAACGCCCACATGCTGGGGATTTTCTCCGTCCGTTTCCACCTCTTCCACATGGCATTCAGGGGAATCGAAGCCGCCTTTTGCTGTTTTGCAGAATTCCCGCTCGTTTTCAGAGAGTTTATAGAGAAGAAGCTTGTTGTTTTCGCAGACCAGCTTACCCCATTCCAGATCCACCTCGAAGCGGTTGGTTCCGGGGGCGTCGCCTGTGGAGGTGACAAAAACGCCGGTGGCGCCGTTCTCATACTCCAGGTAGGCGGTCACGTCGTCCTCTACCTCGATGTCGTGCCAATGGCCCTCGTGGCAGAAGGCCTGCACCTTTTTGGGAAGGCCGCAGATCCACTGCAGCAGATCCAGCTGGTGGGGGCACTGGTTCAGAAGAACGCCGCCGCCCTCTCCGTCCCAGGTGGCGCGCCAGTCGCCGGAATCATAGTAGCTCTGGGTGCGGTACCAGTCGGTGATGATCCAGTTAACCCGTTTGATGGCTCCAAGGCTGCCGCCGGTGACCAGCTCGTGCATCTTGCGGTAGAGGCAGTTGGTGCGCTGGTTGAACATCATGGCGAAGACCTTCCCGCTTTTGGCGGCGGCTTCGTTCATTTCACGAACCTGCTTGGTGTATACGCCCGCAGGCTTTTCACAGAGCACATGGAGGCCCGCCTCAAAGGCTTCGATAGCCAGTGTGGGATGCTGATAATGGGGGACGGCGATCAGCACGGCGTCGCACAGGCCACTTTTGATCAGTTCGCTGCCCTCTTCAAAAATAGTCACGCCCTGGGGGCACTGCTCTTTCACCCAGGTGCGGCGGCTTTCGCGCCTGTCCGCCACTGCGGTGAGTGCAACCTCCGGGCATTTTCCCGCGAGAATGTTGTTGATATGGCCGGAGCCCATGTTTCCGGCTCCGATGATGCCAAGTTTTACCTGTTCCATATGTTCTCTCCCTTTCAGTTATGAAAACTCTGTATGAAATCCGTTCCGGTCTGTGCCGGCCGGGATATCCGTATTATAAGGTAAGAAAAGATGTGAAAGCTGTGTCGTGCCTAAGGGAAGGAAGGGACGTGCCTGCAGCTCCTGTATGGTGCAGCGTCCTATGCCACTTTCCGGAGTTTGTTCTTCCGGGCTTTTTTACTTGTAGCCCAGGGAGGAAACGTTCCGGTAGCTTTTTTCCAGGCACACGAAGGGGCTTTCCCGGCAGGTATCCTGCTCCACCAGAATGTATTTGGTGCCCGCCTTTTCAAGATGGCGAAGGATCCGGGGGAAATTCAGGTTGCCTTCCATAACAGGCGCCATGACCTGGCCGCCCTTTTCCATGGCCATATCCTTCAAATGGACGCAGGGAAGCCTTCCCTTCAGGGCGTCGATCCATTCCACCACATCGCCGCCGGCCGCCTGTACCCAGTAGGTATCCAGCGTAAAGCCCAGCTCTTCCGGCGCAAAGCTTTCCATCAGATATTCCTGGATCCGCTTCCCGCCCAGTTCGGGGATTCTGCGGAATTCAAAATCGTGGTTGTGATACATAAGAAGCTTGCCCGCGGCGGCTATTTTTTTGGCCGCCTCCTTGAAATCCGGGGCGAAGTGAGCGATCCATTCCCCGCTGTGGTATTTTTCCGGCATATAGCCGATGCCGATATAGGGGCAGCCCATGGTTTCGTGCTCCCGGATCACCGCTTCCGTATCGTTGAGGATCCGGTTCACATCCGTGTGGGTCAGAACGATCTTCAGATTGTTTTCCTCGCAGAGCTCCCGGACCTTTTGTGCAGGGATGGGGCCGATAGCCGAGATCTGCACAGTGGTGTAGCCCATTTCCGCCACTTTCTTCAGGCAGAAGGCCAGATCCTTTTCGTTCTGCGTGTAGCTTCTCAGGGTGTAAAGCTGAGCGCCTAAGGTCATCATGAAAAACAACTCCTTTTTGATATGAATATATATACACTGCAAATAAATGCTTTGACGACAAATACGTCTTCCTGTGCCCGGCTATGGAGATCCTGCCGGTGGCGCGGCGCAGCCTTTTTCATAAGGCAAAGCCGCGGCCCCCTTCTGCGGGCTTTCATCGCGGCATGCAATCTCTTTTAGGATTCCCGGGCCGGCGCACGGTCTGGAGGCTGTGTGCGTTCCTGCTGTGAGCATGCCGGGGCTTGCGGAAAAACCGAACGTAAGAAAAGTATAGCATTCCGGCTGAAATCTTCCATTGCAAAGGGGAAGATCCACATTGCAAAAATCACCATATTGTAGTATAGTCAGAAGGGATATAGAAGGAAGCTGGATACGCGCTGAAGAGGAGGGAGAACCGTGCATTCCAAAAAAGAGCTGCAGGAGGAGAACATTTCCTGCCATCACTCCATTACCACCAATCCCAACGTGTCCTTTGCCCTTCACTGCCACAGCTTTTATGAAATCTATTATTTTCTCAGCGGCAGGGTGCAGTACCGGGTGGAGGGGAAACTCTTTCTGCCGGAACCCAACAGCCTGCTCCTTATTCCTGCCAACGCTTTCCACGGGGTCCAGGTGGAATCCAGCGAACCCTATGAGAGGTATGCCCTCCATTTTCTTCCTGAAATTCTTCCGAAGGAAGAGGAGGAGCTCCTTCTTGCCCCTTTTCACAGCGGCAGAATCCATGTGCGTCTGCGGGAGCCTCTTCGTTTCCGTCAATATTGCGATTCCCTTCTGCAATGCGGGGAATTTCACGGCCCTCTGCGGCAGGTGGCCGTCCGCTGCAGGCTGGAAGCCCTTCTGACCCAGCTGGCCGTTGTCTGCGGCTCCGCTGCTCCCGGCGGGGAAGGGGAGGGAGCCCATTCGGCTGAAGAGATCCTGCAGTATATCAACGAGCATCTTCCGGAACCTCTCCCCCTGAAAGGGATAGCAAATCATTTTTTTATCAGCAAAAACCATCTGAATCGTGTGTTTCAGTCCGCCACGGGAACCACTGTGGGGAATTACATCAATTTCAAGCGCTCGGTCCTGGCCCAGCAGCTTCTGCTGGGGGGGCAGTCCGCCATGGAGGCGGCTCTGAACGCGGGCTTCAGGGATTATTCCACCTTTTACCGCTCCTACCGCCGGATCTTCGGTTACGGCCCGGCGGAAACCAAGGAGCGCCTGCTGCGTCCGGCAGGCCGCAGAGAGGAAGGCGCTTTTTCCTGAAAGGCACAAAGGGGCGGAAGCGGCGCCGGATTTTTGCTTTTTCCTCCAGGTTTTGCTATACTAGCAGGGTATGGAGGGCTCGGCGGCTCTTTCTCCGGCGGGGGGCGGAAAAGCTCTTTTTCCGGTTGCGGCCCCTGTGAGTCCCATATATTTTGTTTTTGGGCCGTGTAAATCATACATACCGTATACAGGCGCGGAAGCCGTCCGCGCCGGGAAAGGGAGAGATTCTTATGAAAAAAGCGATAGTGTGCCTTACTGCCGTGCTGCTTATGGCTTCTGCGGCTTCCTGTTCGGGAGGAGGTTCCGGAGAATCCGCCGTTTCCTCTTCCGCGCCGTCTTCCGCTGCCTCCTCTGCCGCCTCGGCTTCCTCAGCTTCCTCTTTGGAAGCGTCAGAGGGCTCCTCTGCGTCTTCCTCGGTTTCGTCCCCTTCTTCTGCCGCTTCCTCCGAGGGAAAAACGGGCCTGCAGGAAGACGGTTCCTACTTGGGTGACGGCTATTCCTGCACAGCGCCGGAGGGATGGAAGCTGCTGGAGGAAGATTCCTCGCAGGCGACCTTTGTCCCGGAAAACTACCCGGAGGAATCGGTGGATACGATTTCAGTGCAGGTGACGGAAAAGGATCCCGCCTTTGATTCCTATACGCGGGAGGATTTTGAGAAAGAGGCCGAAAAGAAATATGCATCTCTTGAGGCTTTTCAATTTTCCGATTTTAAAGAGGACGTTTTCGAGGGATACGATATGTACGTGCTGGAGTATTCGCTCACAAAGGATGGCGTTCCTATGAAATTCCAGCAGTATTTCATAGACGCGCCTCAAAAGACGGTATGCCTGCTGTTTACAGAGGTAAACGGCAGCGATATCACGAAGGCGCGGGACGCGTTCCTGGAGAACCTGAAAGTCCAGTAATTTTCAGAATAAGCTGTGCGGATGAAAGCGGTTTCCGGAAGAAGAGGCGCCGCATATGGCTGGAAAAGCAGAGAAAGGAGAACAGGATGGCAAAGTATCTTCATACCAACTTCAATGTCAGGGATTTGGTAAAGAGCCTGGCATTTTATGAAAAGGCCCTTGGGCTCAAAGAGGTCCGGCGGGTGCACGGGCCCGAAGGAGCGTTTACGATTGTATTTTTGGGGGATGGCTCCAGCGAAGCCCTTTTGGAGCTCACATGGCTGAGGGACCATCCTCAGCCCTATGACCTGGGGGAAGGGGAATTCCACGTAGCCTACCAGGTGGAGGATAAAAAGAAAGCCCACTCCTTACATGAGGAAATGGGCTGCATCTGCTTTGAAAACACGGATATGGATTTATACTTTATAGAGGATCCGGATGGCTACTGGATCGAGATTCTGGACCACTGAGCCCCGGCATTTCCAGGCTTCCCCGCCGCTGTCATTTTTCAGGGATTTCTTTTAAATAAGAGAACCATTCCCCGGTGTGGGAGATACGGACGATTTTTTGTCTGTAGCCTTCCGTCCGGGGATCGTTTTCTATAGAGTCAAAGATGGAGAAGTCGTCCCAGAAATGCATGGGGAAGACCATCTGCGCCCCTACGGCGCCCATGAAATAATCCAGGCCTAGAACCATTTCCGGCCCCAGGCGCGGATCTGCCGGAAGAAAGGCCAGGTCGATTTTTTCCCCCTTCAGGGAATCCATGCGCTCCGTATACATTTGGGCCATATCGGGATTCCAGGGATCCGGTTCGTCTTCCCAGTACCACCAGTTCATATCCCCGGCAAAATAGATGGCAACGCCGTCCGCATATACGAGGAAGGCCGCGCCCTCGTCTGTGGAGGGGAGGGTCCGGACGGTTATGGGAGGAAGGGGAACGCCCTCCGGTCTGCTTTCCGGATAAGGGGTGAAAACTTGCTTTTTTTCGCAGGGGCCGATCTGCAGGGTTCCCTTTTTA
>URRG01000194.1 GCA_900550095.1 uncultured Oscillospiraceae bacterium | reverse complement strand
TGTTGTCATAGGGGAGAACAGCCGCCTTTTTCCGAAAAGACACTTTTGTATTAGCAGAACGGATAAAACGGTTTACCTATATTTTCTCTGTATTTCTTCTCTTTTCAGAAAATCATCCTTGTGCTATACTGGAAGAGATACAGAAGAAGATTCCTGCAATAGAAAGCGGGGGCCTTTTAGAAGGTCTCCGGCAGCCGGCGAAACGTTGTTCAAGTCAAGAGTTTTATAGCGTATGGGACCTTTTGTCTGAGATATGTATATCCAGCGTGCAAGGAGGATGAAGATGATTCAGGATAAACTTTCACAATTCAAGGCGGATTTTTCCGCGCACACAGAACTGCGGGCACAGGTGAATACCACCCGCAGAATAGGCCTTTTAGGGGGAAATCTGGTCGCAAACCTGCGTTCGGAGCAAGGGGGAGTGTCCGCCCGCGTGTATGAGGGCGGCGTGTACGGTTTTTCTTCCAGCGCCGATTACACGGAAGACAGCATCCGCGCCGTTTTGAAAGCGGCTGGGGAAAACGCCCGTTTTCTGGACAGCCGCGTCCGTAAGGGAAAGGGGCCTCTTCCTTCCATAGGAAGCGGCGCTAAAAAACTGGATCTGGAGTTCCGGGACGCGGAACAGAAAAAATATATCGACTTTGCCAGGGAAATAGACGCATATATCGCGCAGAAGTATCCCGATCTGGCCAGCCGCTCTATTATCCTGCGGAGCGAGTGTACGGAAAAATTGCTGGTGGTCAGCGATGGATTTGGTTCCCGCTCTCTTCTGCCCAGGACGCATATGTATGTGATCCTTACGGCCAATACGGCGGACGGTTCCACTGTGGAGCTTATGTGCATGTTTGGGGATTCAGGGGATTTCGACAGCAATTTTTCCGATCCGCGGCATCTCTTCCCGGAGATCGACAGAACCTACGGTGAGCTGAGGAAAAAGGCGGAAGGCGTCTATGCAGACGCCGGTCTGAAGGATTGCGTCCTGCACCCAAACCTGGCGGGCATCCTGGCACACGAAGCTGTGGGCCATACGGTGGAGGCGGATCTGGTTCTGGGCGGCTCCGTAGCGGCCCACTGCCTCAATAAGCAGGTGGCCAGCGAGCTGGTGACTATGGTCGATTTTGCCCATACCCTTCCGGACGGCTCTCCCGCTCCTCTCCCTGTTCTGGTGGATGATGAGGGGACACCGGCGGAAGACGCCGTTCTGATCGAAAACGGCATCCTCAAGGGATATATGAACAATCGGGAGTCGGCGCAGCATTTCGGCGTGAAGCCCCAGGGAAACGCCAGAGGCTACCTCTTTTCGGACGAACCTCTGATCCGCATGCGGAACACGGGGATCCTTCCCGGCAGGGACAAACTGGAGGATATGGTAGCGGCGATCGACGACGGATACTATCTTACGGAGACCAACAACGGCCAGGCGGATACCACCGGTGAATTCATGTTCGGCGTGTGCATGGGCTATGAGATCAAGCATGGCAAGCTGGGCAGGGCTATCCGGGATACGACCATATCGGGCGTGGCCTTCGATATGCTGAAAACTGTGGATATGCTTTCCGACGAATGGATTTGGAGCTGCAACGGCACCTGCGGGAAAAAACAGCCTATGGCGGTAGGCAT
The DNA here is from genome assembly GCA_900550095.1 of uncultured Oscillospiraceae bacterium. Classification (GTDB taxonomy): domain Bacteria; phylum Bacillota; class Clostridia; order Oscillospirales; family Acutalibacteraceae; genus UMGS1264. The sequence goes on along the minus strand of URRG01000194.1, from coordinate 3,686 downwards.
GGGCGGGCCCGCTGTGAAATGCCGTGTGAGCATCGGCGGACGGTAAGGAGGCATGTGAAAATGACAAATCGTGAAATTGCCCGGTATGCTCTTGAAGCGTTGAAGAAAGCCGGCGCGGATGAAGCCCAGTGTATCGTATCTCAGGGGAAGACCGACGAACTGAACGTGGACGGCGGCCAATTCAGTCTGATGCGGAGCCTTTTGAACAGCTCTGTTTCTCTGAAAGCTGTTGTAGACCACAGAAAGGGAGTCGTTGCCATCAACCGGCTGGATCGGGAATCCATTGACAAAGCCGCGGCTGACTGCATCGCGGCGGCGCGTTCTTCGGTGCCGGACGAGGCGGAGACGATATCCTCCCAGCCAGAGGAAGGTGAGACGGCCTTTGTTTCCGGTGTACTGGAGCCGGATATGGATGGGCTTTTCGATAGAATTCAGGAGTTTATGAAAACGCTGGAAGCCGATTACCCGAGGGTTTTGATGGAACAGCTTATTTCTGAATACGATTATACGGATGTGCTGTATCTCAATACCAATGGAGTGGAGCTTTCGTACAGGGCCGGCGGCTACGGCTTCAGCACCATGTTCTCGGCTCACGAGGGGGAAAAGGCTTCTTCCTTTATAGGCTACGGGGCCAATCTGAATTCCTTGGAACAGCCTTTTCTGGAAGCAGGGCAGCAGAAGATTTTGCTGGAGGAGAGTGAAAAACAGCTTTCCGCCCGTCCGGTAGAGGGAAAATTTACGGGGACGCTGGTTATTACGCCTGCCTGTCTGGGAGAGATCCTCTCTTCCATCATGAGCAATTTTATGTCGGATTCCGTGATTATCGATAAGACCAGCCCATGGATGGAGAAGCTCGGGCAGCGGGTGGCGGACGCTTCCTTTACTCTGCGTACCATCCCTCTGGATGGCAGGATCGTCTGCGGAGAGCGTTTTACCAGCGAGGGTTACCGCAGCCAGAATGAGACGCTGATTGAAAAAGGGATCTTAAAGTCCTTTAAGCTTTCCGCTTACGGTTCCCGCAAAACGGGATATCCGAAAGCCCTCAATTCCAGCTGGAATTTGGAGGTTTTGCCCGGGGAGGAATCTTTGGAGAAGCTTCTTTCCGGCATTGAAAAAGGACTTGTACTGAACCGCTTTTCCGGGGGAGAGCCGGGTACCAACGGGGATTTCTCCGGGGTGGCGAAAAACAGCTTCCTGATCGAAAACGGAAAAGTGTCAGACGCCGTCAGCGAGACTATGGTAAGCGGCAATCTGGCAGAACTTCTGCTTCATATCCGCGGAATTACTAAGGAGAGACTCAGCGACGGAGCGGCCGTTCTTCCCTGGATGGCTTTTGACGGCGTTACGATCTCAGGAAAATAAGAGAAAAGGGAGGCGGAACTATGCGGACTTTGTGTATTGACCGCTTTGAAGGGAATTTTGCCGTATGTGAAGAGGTGCTGGGTCGTCCTGTAAAAGCTAAGGACATCCGGTATTTTGGCATTGAGAGGAACGAGCTCCCCCAAGGGGCGGCGGAAGGAAGCGTACTTGTGGTAAAGGACGACGGAACGCTCCTTCTGGATCAAAAGCAAACCGATGCAAGAAGGGCTAAGGCCATGAAGCTTCAGAAGGAGTTGTGGGAATAAAACAAAACAAACGGGAAACACACGAGGCGGCGAAAAGGGCTCTGTCATCGAATGACAGAGCCCTTTCTCAATTTCCGATCTGTTTTCATTCAGGCTTCAGAAAACAGGAGAAGCCCTTGTTTGAAGGGTGACATGCTCCGGGTCGTTCCGATGCATGGCGACGCATTCTACTAGGCCGAAGCCCAGATACAGGCATGCGCTGCTGGAACCTCCCGCGCTGAAAAAAGGCAGCGTCACACCCATGACTGGCAGGAAAAGTAGGCACATCCCGATATTGGAAATGGTCTGGATGCAGATGATGGCGAAAAAGCCAAGGCAGATGGAGGAGCCCAGGAGATCCGTGGACTTATGCGCTATCCGCAGGATGCGGTACATCAAAAGGAGCAGAAGCAGAAGGATCAGAATGCAGCCTATAAAGCCCAAGCTTTCTCCGGCCACGGAAAAAATATAGTCGCTTTCCTGCACGGGAACGGCGCCCTTTTGCACCCGGGGAGCGTCTCCAAGGCCGCGGCCGGTAAGCTGCCCGCTTCCGATGGAGATCCGTCCCTGCAGCTGCTGCAGCCCGTCTCCGATAGGGTCGTCTTCCGGATGCAGAAAGGTGGTGAGCCGCTTTTTCTGATAATTGGCGATGAGTCCAGAATTCCACGCATAGGGAATAGCCACGGCCATCAGGGCGAAAATAACCGCAAAATACCGAAATTGGATACCCGCCCCGAAGCTCATAACAAGGAACATGAAAAAGAATACCACGGCGGAACCCATATCTTTCTGCACGATCACCATCCAGCCCACGGGGATCGCGGCGTGGACGCCAAGCAGAACGACCTGCAGGGGATTTTTCAGCAGCTCCCGGCTTTCCAGCGCAGCGAGATGCTTGCCGAAGGTCAAAAGAAAGGCGATTTTTACAAGCTCGCTGGGCTGAAAGGTGAGCCCGCCGGGAATTTCGATCCAGGCCTTTGTGTTCATGCCGCCGCTGCTTTCCACGGCCAGCCCTTTTATCTGGGTATATACCAGCAGAAGCAGACAGAACCCTCCGGCCAGCCACCACAGTTTAGCCAGATTCCGGTAATCAAAAAAGGTGATAAAAAGGGCCCCCGCATATCCTGCGCCTATGGCCAGCAGGTGGACGAAAAAGTAGCTTTTTCCTCCATCCTTGGGAACGGTGCGGAGCAGAAGCAGGCTGTAAAAAGAAATGGAGATCATGATGAGCCAAAGCAGCTTATCCGCACGTTTTATATAGCTGAGTATGGAACGTCCTATATTTTGCATAGATTCCTCACAATTCGTTGTAGTCAAAAGGAGAGTCTGTGGCGATACCTAATAGCCCCCGCTGTCCCGGCTGTGCCTGCCGAAATGATCCCGGCGCTTCAGCGTGCCGGACAGAAAAGAACTGTGCAATAAAAGCCGGAGTATCCTTTTGTGATATTCAGCCCGACGGGCTTTGGATACGGCTCCGCTTTCCGCGTTCCAGCAGCAGGCGGAACGAGCCGTTTCTCCACGGCTGCTCTATCATTATAATCTCTTATATCGTAAACCGCAAGAAAACATTCTGTGAATCCTACGGTTTCATTGTAGCCTTATCCAGGAAAAATATTCCGGTTCCGTTGTGAAAGTCAGAGAGAAAAGCGGTTTCCTTCCGAGCGCATGGTATGATATACTGATGCCGGGAAACGGTATTTGAGATGGAACGAGCGTCGTCCTGCGCTGTTTCCTGCAGAATATGTGGAGATCCGGGAAAAACGGGGCCCCAACGGACAGCCGGCCTTCGGCGGATGAGCCGGGGCCGCTGGCAGGGCAGAAGGCCTATCGGGCTTGCGGCACGGCGGCTTGTAAGAAAATCGTAAGAAACAAGGTCTCTTTTTGTAAGGAAAGGGCCGTAGAATATAAGCAGGCGAAGGAGATGGAGTTTCTATGAGCCAGTGCGTATTGGTGGTAGACGACGACAGGGAAATTGTGAAGGCGATCTCGCTTCTGTTGGAAAGAGAGGGCTATACCGTCCTGAAGGCCTACGACGGCTACGGCGCTCTGGAGCTGGTAATGGACAGCCGGGTGCAGCAGTTG
>URRG01000193.1 GCA_900550095.1 uncultured Oscillospiraceae bacterium | reverse complement strand
TTTCATGGCTGGAAATCGGTAGAACATACTTTCCTCCACACTATACTTAAGTATATATTTAAGTATAGCATTTATACAGATTTAAGTCAATACTGAGTAAATTAAAGATAGATAGTTAAAACTCAAAAATGAGGTATCAAAAAAGTAAAATCATGCACTAAAAATGAAAACGAATATCTTCTGAATCCGGAATTCTCATTTTCAGCGGGTATCTTTTTTGTAGCGTAAACCCACATTAAGGAACAAATTTTAATACAAAAACAGCCTTCCCAATCGGAAGGCTGTTTTTGTATCTATGCCCGGAAAGCCTGATATTATGGGCCTTTCCTATTTTCCGTAACCTTGGCAATACAACTCGCCAGCGGACTTGCCTTTGGTATGATGGCATTATAGTGGTTCGGAAGCTCATTTTTGCACCCCTCCGGTTTTTATGAATAAGAAAATGAGGAAGGTTAAAAAGGATTAGCCGCTGAACAGCATCCTTTTCCTCGATGAGAACAATTTAGCGCATGCCATAGCATTCCTTCATTTTCATCAATCTCAAATAGTGATTGGCTTCCCTCAGTACATGGTCTGCAAGCAATGGCGGAATGATGGACTTTATCCTGCATGCCAGCAGTCCTTCGATTGCTTTCATCTTAAACGACCGGATTTCTTCCGTGGTATACAAACTACTTTGTAAAATTTGCTCCTCGGCAGTATATATGCATTTATTCACTAACTTCTCAAATTCTTTTGCTGTTGCCTCAGCAGTCTTTTTGAGGTCTGATTCGGTCGGATCTAACATCCCGTCAATAAATTCTGCATGTTCCGCCATAATCGTATTCCAAAAGTTCAGCTCGTCACATAAGGTTTCCTTTGGAAGCCGTCCATTTAAAAGCCCATTCAATATTCCTAAGTAATGTTCGGCCTCTCTGGTATCATGGTCCAGCATTTGCGGATAAAGAGATATGAATATATTGCAGTTTGATGACTGAGATAGCAAATATTTCTGAAATGAAATCGTTTCCTGCAGCAAATGAAGCGAGTTATGGTTTAGATTATCAACGGACACTGCTAAGCATTGGCTATCATAATGCGGCGTACCGCCTGTCAGGGCTTGTTCCCGCTTTGTTATCCCTGTATCAATCCTTGCTCCGGTAAGCCGTGAATTTACTTCTTCTGCCTTTAAGGTGTAAGCGGTAACAAATTCATTTGATTGGACGGCGCTTTCAGATACAACTCCGCCTGCGCAACGCAGCGTTTCGTTAAGCAGCTGTTCGAATCGTTTTTTCAGCATACTTGCTTTTTCCACGCACTTATGGGCGGCGGGCTGTAAGTTTGTCTGCAAGAAAAACAGATGCTCCTTCATGATCCTCTGAAAAAACAGATTCACTTCTACCGAGATTCTAATATATTCATGGTCCGGCATAAGGCTCCCCCTCTAAACATTTCTATGTGCAATATATGTTGAGAGAGAGTAGAGTATGCCGTCTATCTCAGCGAATGAACAATTCAGCCCCGTTCAAGTCCATGCTTTCTATGCGCGGCAGATTATATACTGCCGGTTAAAAAGCAAGCTTCTATCTGCATCAAATTTTGAGCGTTCATCTTTTTCTAAGATGATCATAAATCCCACGCAGTTTTTTACTTGCATATAATGCATAGAGCGTTTTTCCATCTCGGCGGTATTATATACATAAATCTACGCTTTACCGCCTTTGTTCCACAGGCATTCCATTTCATACTTTTCATCGATTAAACTACACAGCTTATTCCATATGTCGTATAATGACTGCTCGACTGAAGCAGTCATTTCTTCTGCATTTGGTATTTTATCCAGCATGCTCGTTTCTCCTTTATGACTTCCAATTTATTCTTTCAAATTGTTCAAAGCAGACGGTCCGTTCTCTAAGGGTTCCCCCACAGTGGAACTGTTTTCAAAAACTCAACAGTACTAATGGCTTTTTCAATGTGTATTGGCGAAGACAATATAAATGCATATGTATATAAATTTCTTCAGCAGCTGAAATCGATATATTGAGGAATGCGGATCACGGCCCGGGTCCCGCGTTCTCCTGCGCGCCGGAAGGAGAGTCCGTACCGGTCGTCGAAAAAGAGTTTGAGCCGCTCGTTTACATTTTTTACGCCGTACCCCCGCCGGCTGTCTGAGAATACTTCGCGCAAAAGCTCTTCCCGGATGCCCGGGCCGTTATCGTATACCTCAAACACGATGTCCGATCCCTCCATCCTTGCCTCGATGCGGATTTCTCCCCGCCCGCCGTCCCGTTTCATGTCGATGCCGTGTTCGATGGCGTTTTCCACGATGGGCTGCAGGATGATCCCCGGCATGCTGTATTCCAACACGTCGCCGTCGATGGAATAGGCTACGTCAAAGGAATGTTCATGGGTCATCTGCTGGATTTCCAGGTAGGCACGGGTAGTTTCCAGTTCCTGGCCGATGGTGGTGACGCTTCGCCCTTGGTTCAGCATAGACCTATAAAAAGCGGAAAGGGAGGTGGCGATCTTGGAGATCCCTGCGTTTCCACTTTTAATGGCCTGCCAGTTGATAGCGGAAAGAGTATTGTACAAAAAATGAGGATTTATCTGCGCCTGCAGCGCCTTGATTTCCGCCTCTCGCTGCTGTGTATGGCTCCGGCTGACCTCTTCCAGCAATTCCCTCGTCTCGCGTACCATTCTTCCCACATGATTTGTGATGCTGCCGATTTCGTCCCGGTCGGGAGAAGCGATCTCCTCCTGAAACCCGGTTTTTACCACCCGTGTAAGATAGGTGTTCAGACGCTTGACCCGCCGGACCATAGTGTGCGAAAACAAAAAGATCATACCGGCTAAGAGAAGGGCAGAAAGAGTCAGCTGCAGAAGGACGGGCTGAAAGGCGGCTTGAGGCGACATCAGGGCGGCGTTCAGATCCATATATACGCACAGGCTCCAACCGTTATGGAGGGTCTCCTTCCGGCAGAGGATTTTTCCCTGCGATTCTGCAGTCCTTTCCAGTTCCGAGGCGTTCATGCTGCCCTGGCCGAAATCCCACTGCAGCTGATCCAGACGGAAAATCTCTCTTCCGCCTGCGTCCTGCACCAGAACGCCGTAGTTCTGCAGTTCGCCGGGAAAGTTTCCCTCCATTATGGCAGTATAGTCCAGCTCCAACAAGATGATAGAGGAACGGGAGAGACGGTTGATATCAAAGACCTGCCGGCCCACATAAAGGCTTCCCTCCTGAAGGGACCAGACCGTATCCACGCCGCTGACGGCGGAGAGCCATTCTTTTTCGCCCAGCGAAGCTTCCAGGTCGTGAAAATTCTGGCGTGAGTTTTTAATTGTTCCGTTGGTAAAAATATCTATCCCTTTGATTTCCGGATTGAGCATGTTCAGCGTATCGAAAACGGGATCGAATTTGTTGGTAATATCGTAATATTCCTGATAATCGCTGGTATAGTCGCTGTTGATGATCTGGCTGACCGAGGCGTCGCCGGCTGCTGCGGAAAAGGCGTTTTCGATGCGCTGGATCTTGCTGTTGAAGTTAGAGGCCGCATTGGTGAAGATACTTCCAAAAGAGGTTTTGGCTTTCTCCAGAAGGGCGCTGTTGGTCTGCCTATAGGAATAGACGCCCCACATGACCAACGGTATGAGCACGACCAGGGCGTAGGAGAGCAGCAGCTTCCATTTCAGATTCAGGTTATAAAAAAAACGGAGAGACCGCTTCATCGCACTTCCTCCTGTTCCCGCATTTGATTTGGCGTGATCCCGTAGTATTTACGAAACAGCAGACAGAAATAAGAGGCGTTGTTGTACCCGACCTTCTGGCTGATATCCACGATTTTTATGTTGGTATGGGTCAAAAGCTCCTTAGCCTTTTCCATCCGAAGAAACGTGATATACTGCACGATGCTTTTTCCGGTTTCCCTTTTGAAGAGACCGCTGAGATAGCCGGGGGAGAGGTAGACCTGCCCCGCGGCCCATTCCAGTCCGATATCTTTTTGATAATTCTCTTCAATCAGGGCCGTCACCCTGGTGATGACAGCCGACTCCGCCGCTTTTTCTGGGGAAGCTCCCTCCCGGTAGGGAGCTTTGTCCAGAAGAATCGGGAGGAGTTTTTCCCGCTGGCGGGAATCTGCAGTTCTGTATTCCTCCAGCAGATGCCGCCGATTCTGTTCCAGCCTTGCGCGGTTTTCCAGCGCTGCCAGAGAACGCTCCATAACGGCGTAAAAATCTTCCACAACCACAGGCTTGAGAATGTATGCTTCCACTTTGAACATGATCGCCCGTTGCATATATTCGAAGTCGCTGTAAGCGCTGGAAATCAGAAGAAGGGTATCGGGGTTTAGCTTTTTCGCCTTTTCACAGAGCTCCAGGCCGCCCATAAAGGGCATTTTGATATCGGTGATCAGCAGATCGGCAGGGGATTTTTTCAGCTCTTCCAATGCGTCCGCGCCGTTGGCGCATTTTCGGATCCGCATGGGAAACGCCCTCTGCTGAAGCAAAAATTCCATTCCGTCACGTTCGGCTGCTTCGTCGTCTGCGATTACGACATTATACGTCATATGACTCCCTCCATATCCTCTGATTCAAAGTTCCCTTATCTTTCAGCTGTAAAAGCGGTCTGTATAACGATCTAATATATTACAAAAATTATATAAATATGAAGATTTTTTTATTGAATATATCTCATATGATCCCTATAATGAAAGCGAAATGAAGGAAATCCTCCTAAAATTTGAGAAAGAGGTGCTGGCGCATGCAAACGATTCGAGAAGTCATGGTGGTGTTCAAAACCCATCTGGACATTGGGTATACGGATATGGCCCGGCATGTACGGGAGCGCTATTTACATTCCTATATCCCCAAGGCCCTTCGGCTGGCCGAGGAATTGAGGAAGGAAGCGGGCAAGCCGGTTTTTGTGTGGACCACCGGCTCCTGGCTGATCGACGAATATCTCCGTGAAGCGGACGCCCGCGGGCAGGCCGCGATGGAGAGAGCTATCGCGTCGGGGGATATATCCTGGCACGGCTTGCCCTTCACCACGCATACAGAGCTGATGGATGAGGAACTGGCGCGTTATGGGATCGGGCTTGCTCAAAGTCTTGACCGGCGGTATGGACGCCGGACCATTGCCGCCAAGCTTACCGATGTGCCGGGGCATACCCGAGGCCTGGTTCCTCTTTTGGCGGAGGCAGGGATCTCGTTTCTGCATATCGGGGTGAACCCTGTTTCGGTGCCTCCGGATGTGCCGCCTCTGTTTCGATGGCGAGCTCCCGGCGGAAAGGAAATCGCCGTTATGTATCAGTTCGGCTACGGCGGGTATGCGGAGATC
>URRG01000192.1 GCA_900550095.1 uncultured Oscillospiraceae bacterium | reverse complement strand
TACAGAACCTGAAAAAATATTTCCCCATCCGCGGCGGCGTATTTCAGCATACAGTAGGCTATGTGAAGGCTGTGGACGGGATCTCCTTCCAGCTGAAAAGGGGCGAGACTCTGGGCATCGTGGGCGAATCCGGCTGCGGAAAATCCACGGCGGGCCGTACCATCCTGCGCCTGCATGAAATAACGGACGGAAAGGTTCTCTTCAACGGCAAGGACATCGCCAAGCTTTCCAAAAAGGAGCTTCGGAAAAAGCGCCTTGAAATGCAGATGGTGTTTCAGGATCCCTATTCCTCGCTGAATCCCCGGATGACGGTGGGGCAGATCATCGGCGAGGCCCTTACGGATCATAAGCTGATGGATAAAGCCCACGCCAAGGAAAAGGTGCAGGAGATCATGGAGGTCTGCGGGCTGCCCAGCTATTATGTGAACCGGTATCCCCATGAGTTTTCCGGCGGCCAGCGCCAGAGGATCGGCATCGCCCGGGCCCTTGTGCTGGATCCCCAGTTTATCATCTGCGACGAGCCCGTGTCGGCGCTGGACGTTTCGATCCAGTCCCAGATCATCAACCTTTTGAGCGATCTGCAGAAGGAACGGAATTTTTCCTATATCTTCATTTCCCACGATCTTTCCGTGGTGGAATACATCAGCAACCGTGTAGCGGTCATGTATCTTGGCAATATCGTGGAGCTGGCGGATAAAAACGAGATTTTCGACAATCCCCTCCACCCGTATACGAAGGCCCTCATGTCGGCGATTCCCGTGCCGGATCCCACACGGAAGAGGGAACGCATCATTCTCTCCGGGGATCTGCCCTCTCCCTCCAATCCGCCCTCGGGCTGCAAATTCCGCACAAGATGCCCCATGGCCTGCGAGAAATGCGCCAAGGAGACTCCTGAATACCGTGACGTGGGCAGCGGGCATTTCGTGGCCTGCCACCTGGTTTAAGGTATGTGGAAGCTTTTTAAGCTGGGGCAGGGGCCCCGCCCGGATCTTCTGGCGGAGCAGTGGGCCCGGGAAGCCGCTGAAGAGGAAGCCCGGGAACGGGAAAGAGAGGCGGAGGAGGCCGGAGCGCCTTCAGGCTCTTCCGTTTCCTGCGGGGATGATGGGGAGAAGGTTTCCCGGCAGACGCCCCTAAAGGAAACTCCGGCCCCTTCGCCTGAGGAGGATCCCGCCGGGGTATGGATAGAGGAGCAGCGGGGCCCGGCAGAGGAAAAACGGGAGACTTTCCGGGAGCGGACGGAGACGCCTAAGCCCTCACGAAAGGATTTTGTGGCGATGTGCGTCGCTTTGGCAGAGCTTCTTATCCCCATAGCTCTGACGCTGGTGGGGCTTTTCGCACTTTTGATTTTCCTGCTGCAGAAATTCTGGCTCCATGCCTGAAACGGGAGCAGCCCATTCCGGCGGAGGACGAAAAATGTGAAAAATGCCGGTTTTGACTGATTGTCTACTTCGCTGCAGCCTCCGGCAGATTGTGCTGCAGGCGCGAAAAGCGCTGGGATTTGCGGATACACCGCGGCTCCCAGCGCTTTTTTGTGCATGAGGGGCATGGGCCCCCTGCGGCTTTGCTTTCCATTCTTTGCACTTTCTTTCGGAGGAGCGGGGAACGCTCCTGAGAAAAGGCAAAAAGCGGCGGAAAGAGGAGAGGCTGGCCGGAGGCGGTTCCCGAACGAGACATCCGGATGGTAGGAAGGCCGGGACGAGATTTTGATAAGAGGCCGAAGAATGGAAGCTCGCCGGTCAGAAGATTTGGATGTCTTTGACATGGACCTCGTCTCTGGCGGCAGTGATATGGACGGTAAGGCTGCGGATGTCGGGCAGGCTGGTGTCGGTGAGGGGATTTTGATTGGCGAAGGGATCCTGCAGGGTGCAGATCCGCTTGCGGCCGATGCAGGTCCCTTCGTAAGAAGCGATCCGTTCATCGTTTTTTGTGATACGGAAGGCTTCCACCCGCTGTCCCTGCTCGATGTCCTCCGAAAGGATCACGTATTTGACCGCCTTCACGGGCTGGTCGAACAGAATCGTATACTGCGGCTGGGTGGGCGGGCAGCCGGGCACTTTTTCCACTTTGGCGGAAATAGGGGAGCCGAATTCTTTTTTGAGGAGCGCGCCGAATTCCTCCAGCCTTTGGACGTCCTTCCTGTCGAAGAGCCCTTCCCGGTTGGGAGGGACATTCAGATGCAGGCAGGCGTTGGAGCCCACAGAAGCCAGATAGATTTGGAACAAGCGCTCCAGAGGGAGGGGATCTTCTTCCGCATGCCAGAACCAGCCGGGCCGGATGGACGTATCGATCTCCGAAGGGACGAAGGCGAGTCCCCGGCTGTAGAGGATCTGGTGCATGGAACCGATATCGTCCTCTGTGTTGTACAGATAGGAAAGGCTCCCCTCCCCGGAAAGAGGACCGGGGCCCGTCTGCACGGGAGCGTAGGGACAGAGCTCAGAGGGCACTGCCGCCCATTCCGCATGGCGGGGGACGCCCGCCTCGTTGCCGCACCAGCGGACGTCCGGCCCGAAATCGTTGAAGATCAGTGCGTTGGGCTGGTATTTGCGAATAAGGCTGATATACCGGGGAAAATCGTATACCTGTCTTTTCCCGTTGGGGCCCTCGCCGCAGGCATTGTCGAACCACACATAGAAGATATCCCCATAGCCGGTGAGAAGCTCTGTGAGCTGGCTGCAGAAATAGTCGTTGTATTCCGGCGTGCCGTAATACGGAGAATTACGGTCCCAGGGGGAAAGATAAAAGCCGAATTTCAGGCCGTGCTCCCGGCAGGCTTCGGCGGCCTCCCGCACCACGTCTCCCCGGTAGGGGCTGTTTTTGACGCTGTGCTCCGTGCAGCGGGAGGGCCACAGGCAGAAGCCGTCGTGGTGTTTGGCTGTGAGCACCATGCCTTTCATTCCGGCGCTTTTCACGGCCTTTGCCCACTGGCCGCAGTCCAGCTTCGCGGGATTGAACAGGGATTCCGGTTCGTCGCCGCATCCCCATTCCCGGCCGGTAAAAGTATTTATGCCGAAATGGATGAAAGCGTAGGATTCCATATCGAACCATTCCAGCTGTTTTTGGGAAGGCTGCACCCGGGCAGCCTCCTTTAAAAAGAGCAGCATCACAGCACCTCGTTTACATGGTTTGATCTGTTTTCTCAGTATACCACAGGGGACGCATGGGAACAAGAAAGGGACTTTCCGCCGCTTTTCCAGGCGCATGGAAGGGAGGCGGCGGGAGAGGGGGAAGACGGGCTGCGCCGGACGAAAAGAGGGGGATTCCTCTTTGTTAAGAAGACACAAATTCCGAAAGAGATCTATGGTCCACACGCCTATAGATTTTTCCTTTGCGCCGGTGTATTCTGAACAAAACGGAGAACCGGAGGCAGAGGGAAGTTTCTGCCGGTCCGGGCGCAAGGATGATCCGGAGTATCAGAGACGGGAGGAAAATCAGCATGGAAGCACAAAACAGAAGGCCTGTAGAAGTACGGGTCCGGGCGGAGAAGTCCCTGGGGAAGCAGGACCGCTTCTGGCGGTATGTGGGGTATGACGAGTGCAATTACACCTATATGCCCGAAGGAAAGCAGCTCCTCAATACTTTCGGCAGCCTGGAGGACGCCCCCTATTATGTCCGCACCCATTTTATGTTCTGCACGGGCAACTGTCATGGAGCCTATAAATTTGGTTCTACCAATCTCTATACGGAGGATGAAGAGGGAAATCCCGTGTTTGATTTCGCTTTTTACGACCGTATTTTGGATACCCAGCTGCAGTCCGGCAATAAGCCTTTTGTAGAGCTGGGCTTTATGCCCATGGATTTGGCGGATACCTCTTACGGCAAGGGAATAAAAGAAAATTGGCACGATACCTATAAGAATATTGGCTGGACGTTCCCGCCCAAGGATTACGATAAATGGCGCCTGCTCATTGAGACCCTGGCAAAGCATCTTCTGGAAAAATACGGCGAAGAAGAGGTAAACTCTTGGGATTTCGAGCTTTGGAACGAGCCGGATATCTTCTATTGGAGCGGTTCCGCGGCAGAATATTGCAAGCTTTACGATTATACAGAGCATGCATTCCATTCTGTGCTGCCCAAAGCCAGGCTTTCCGGCCCTGCCACCACAGGTCCCTTTGAGGGGAGCAGTTCCCAGAAATTTCTCCGGTTCTTCCTGGAGCACTGCCGCGGCGGCGCCAACTATTACACCCAGGAAAAAGGGACACGGCTGGATTTCATCACCTTCCATGTGAAGGGCGGGGGCTTCCCCTTTGCGGTTCCCGCCCGCACAAAGAAGGAGGATCCCTCTGTGGAGCGCCTGCTTCTGCAGGTGAAAATCGGCATGGACGTTGTCCGCGAATGCGGCTACGGAGACCGGGAGATCGTTCTCTCTGAGGCGGATCCCGACGGATGGGCTGCCGGCGGTATGTATGACAACGGCAACATGGTCTTCCGCAACTCGGAGTATTATGCCAGCTATATAGCTTCCACCTATGCGGGCATCGAGAAGCTCGCCATGGAATACAATATGAAGGTGCGCCCTCTGGCATGGGCGTGGACCTTCCCCGGGGAGAGCTGCTTTGAGGGCACCCGGGCCTTCACCACCCAGGGGATCGAAAAGCCCGTTCTTCACGCCTTCCGGATGCTGGCCCGCCTGGGCAGCGAAAAGGTGGCTTTGGAGAGCACCGGCGCTTCAGAAAACACAAAAGAGATCCCCGATATTTCCGGTATGGCCGCCAAGGCATCTGTGGAGCCGGGAGCTCCTCTCGGCGTCCTGCTGTACAGCCATCTGGAGGACAGGGATGCGGAGGGCTCGACCCCCGTCCGTCTTACGGTGTCGGGCCTTGAGACAGGAAAGGTTCGCGTGGCCCGCTGGGCGGTGGATAAAAAACATTCCAACGGCTATGAGGAATGGCTGCGGCAGGGTTCTCCTCTGTATCCGGAGGGAGATGTGTATGAGGCTATCCGGCGGAAGGGCCTTCTGGAAGATCCGGAGATACAGGAAATGGCCGTCTCGGCAGATGGAAGCCTTTCTCTGGAATGGGATCTTCCCCTGCATGGCGTCTGGTTCCTTTCCGTCGAAAGGGCGTAACCGTAAGCGGCTGGGTGCGGCCGGTGGAAATCGGCGGCCCACCGGCTCACCAGTCCACCAGTTTGTCAGTTCGCCGCTTCGGCGGCTCGGCAGAATGGCAGCGCCTGCTTCTGCCGCAGATATATTGGCGTCTAAAGCGAAAGAGTTCTTTGCCGCCCGGGGCTCTGCCTTTGATGTCCTGAAGGCGGGGCCTGCCTCGTAAACGGGCGGCAGGGCCAAATAAAAGATACGCATGCTTCGGAAGCGGCGGGG
>URRG01000191.1 GCA_900550095.1 uncultured Oscillospiraceae bacterium | reverse complement strand
CCCGCCAATGGGTGAGGAAGCGGAGCAGGATGCTTTTTTCACAAGTAAGACAAGAAAGGAAGTAAGAGAACATGACAAACTTTATTATCAAAGAACAGGAATGCGGCTATCTGTGCAGGAACGGGAAATTCCTGCGTCTGCTCACAGCCGGCAAATATACATATCCCAGGGCCTTCGGCTATACAGTGGAAATCGTCCCTATGACAGGGGAGGTAAAAACCTGCGGCATCCCCGAGGAAATCCTCATGCAGGATAAAGGCTTCGCATCACGGGTGGTGAAGGCAGTTATTCCTGATGAATGTATTGCCCTCCGTTTTGTGAATAAGGCCTACCGGGAGGTGCTTACCCGGGCGGAAACATTGTTCTGGAATGTATATGAAAAGAACGAATTCCAGATGGTGGACATCACCCAGCCCTGTATGGAGGATACCCTTCCCCGTATTTACATGGATTTGATGCCTGCTAAATACTACAAGAAGATTACGATTAAGGACGGAGAAACAGGCCTTCTGTACTATGATTTGCGTTTTGAAAAGCGTCTGGGCACGGGCACGTATTATTTCTGGAACTACGGCAGGGAAGTAAGCTGTAAGATTTTCAATATGAAAATCCAGCAGCTGGACATTACCGGCCAGGAAATCCTTACCGCGGATAAAGTGGGAGTGCGCCTGAATGTGGTGATGAATTATCGGATTACCAATCCGGAAAAGCTGGTGGAAAAGGTGGACGGCGTGGCTTCGCTGCTCTATACCCGTGCCCAGCTCATCCTCCGGGAGCATGTGGGCAGATACCGCCTGGATGAACTGCTTTCCCAGAAAGAGGAGCTGTCGGGAATCATTCTGGAAAAAATGAAGGCCAATGAGGAAGAATACTGTGTGGAAATTGTAAACGCAGGAATTAAGGACATCATCCTCCCCGGTGAAATCAGGGATATTATGAACACCGTGCTTGTGGCGGAGAAAAAGGCCCAGGCTAATGTCATTATGCGCAGGGAAGAGGTGGCTTCCACACGCAGCCTTCTGAATACGGCAAGGCTGATGGAGGAAAACAAGACCCTCATGCGCCTTAAGGAAATGGAATATTTGGAGAAAATCTGTGATAAGGTGGGGAATATTACACTGAACGGCGGAAAAAGTGTCCTGGAACAGCTTTCAGAACTGACAGTGGGAAAGGATGCGTCCTGAATGATTACAAAAGGAGTATGAAATCAGATAACTACAGTAATAATGGATACATATGTATAAATTGTCAGATAATTTATGTAAAAATAAGATATTTTCAAATTATCTGATAATTTAAAAAAATTTCCTGTTTACAAATGATAAAAATTGCTTTATAATAACCCACAGGTCGCAAAGAGGCGGATTTAAGTCTCTTTGCGGCCTTTTTTGCGTATTCGGAGGATACGTGATGACAGAGGAGCAGAGATTAAAACGCACAGGGAGAGGAGTAAGAATATGTTTGATGTGAAAAAGGAAGTTCCCGAAGCACCGCTTTACAGACAGCAGTTTGAGCATGATAACTGCGGCATTGGTGCCTGCGTAAACATCAAAGGAACCAAATCCAGGGCAACCGTGGAAAATGCCCTGAAGATTGTGGAGAACCTGGAGCACCGTGCCGGAAAGGACGCTGAAGGAAAGACCGGCGACGGCGTGGGAATCCTGACCCAGGTGCCTCATACATTTTTTAAAAGAGTGACAAAGCCTCTGGGGATCCAGTTGGGCGGAGAAAGGGAATACGGCGTAGGCATGTTCTTTTTCCCGCAGGATGAGCTGAAAAGAAACCAGGCTAAGAAGATGTTTGAAATCATCGTGGAAAAAGAAGGACTGGAATTTTTGGGCTGGCGCGAGGTGGCCTGTGTTCCTGATGTCTTGGGACAGAGGGCGGTAGAGTGTATGCCGTGCATTATGCAGGGGTTTGTTAAGAAGCCTGCGAACACGCCGAAAGGGATTGAATTCGATCGGAAGCTCTATGTGGCGCGCCGGGTTTTTGAACAGTCCAGCGACAACACTTATGTAGTATCACTGTCCAGCCGGACGATTGTATATAAAGGAATGTTTCTGGTGGGACAGCTTCGTACCTTTTTTACGGATCTGCAGAGCGAGGTTTACGAATCAGCTATTGCAATCGTGCATTCCCGTTTTTCCACCAATACCAATCCCAGCTGGGAAAGGGCTCATCCCAACCGTTTTATCGTCCATAACGGAGAGATCAACACGATCCGGGGCAACTATGACAAGATGCTGGCCCGTGAGGAAAATATGGAGTCCGAGCATCTTCACGGCCTCCTTCACAAGGTGCTTCCGGCGATTGACCCCAACGGTTCCGATTCCGCCATGCTGGATAACACACTGGAATTTCTGGTAGAAAACACATGGCCTTTTTCTATGAGGATTTCCCGGAGTTCCCGGTAGTTGTAGATTTCCCCGTTAAAGGTCAGCACCAGGGACTTGTCCTCGTTATAGATGGGCTGGTCGCCTGTTTCGCTGATATCGATGATACTCAAGCGGCGAAAGCCCATGGCTACGTCTCCATCCGTATAGAAGCCGCTGCTGTCGGGCCCCCGGTGGGTGATGATCTCCGTCATGCGGCGGAGAATTTCCTGTTTATCTCCCCGGTCAATGATCTCGCCTGTGAATCCACATATTCCACACATACGCTTAAACCTCTTGTTTTCCTAGATTTTGGTCCTTCCTCCGCAGGGTTCCCTCAGAACTATTTCTCCCGATTTACCGGGCAAACATGTTTCAGATGCAAAAAGCGTCGGCGGCTTTATACAAGCCTGCCGGGCCGGCTGCTTACGATATGCCGTTATGGTACGCGTCCTGTGCGCCCGCTATGCTTCCGCCGTTTCCGCAGCCTGGGAAGCCGACGTATAAGCGGCCATCACTTTTTCCGCTTCACGGCTGCTCATGCGGAAAAAACCGGAGGAATCAGCCGGGGCGAAGGAACGGGCCGCCTCCAGGGACTTTTCATATACCTCCAGAGAGGTGGTGCGGTGCAGGAGCTTTTCCGTGTTTTCCAGCAGATAGGAAAAACCGATACGGTTCTGCTCATAGTCTGCCATTCGGAAGTAGCCTTCCAGGACCTTGGCGCCAGTCTGGGAGTGAAGAACGTCCGCTATCGCATATTTTACCAGTTCCACCGCCCTGTCATCCAGATTTTTTTCAAAAATAAGGATTTTTTCCCGCAGTTCCAGGCCGGTGGTTACGATCCTTTTTTTTACATCTGCCAGTGAAGCCAGCTCGTGCCCCAGCTCCACGGGCCCTTCGGGGGATCCCTCCGGCAGCAGATAGAGCATGAAGCCGTGGGCCCTGTCGCTGTAAAGGCAGGGATAGAGAAACCGGGCGGAATAGCCGCACTCCGGGCAGAACCAGTCGAAAAGGGTTTCGTTCAGCGCCCGTTCCCGAAGAGAGGGCTCTTCATCCGCGCTGATGCCCGGCCACATGACTGTGGCGATGGGGGCTCCGCAGCCCGGGCAAAGAATTTCTTTTGTGATCTGTGTTGACATCTGCGATTCTCCTCCCTTAGACGGTATTGCATCCGGTTCTGCAGAGCGGCCGGGCTTGCCTCCGGCCCGGCTGTTCCGGCCAGCCGCAGAGGGAACGGCGCGGCCCTGCATGGTGCGCGCTTACGCTTTTCGGTTATTTCTGTGCATACGCAAAGGACGCAAAAATTGCAGCCGGTCCCTTGCCGGTTGCGGTGGCATAATTGCATAGACATTATAGCACAGCCTGCAGGAAAAGAAAACCCAGGAATCGACAGCCTTTTTTACAGCGTATGAAGAAAGCTGCAGTTTCCGTTGAGGCAGAAAATAGAAAAGAGGCCTCCCATAGAAAGGGAGGCCTCACAAAGATTATCTATTGTTCAGAAAATTTAGTTTGGGCTTGCACTTGCCCGGGAAGTTACCGATTCTTGAAATCTCACAGCTTCTTCGCCTGGCCGTAATAGGCGTTGGCTCCATGCTTGCGAAGGAAGTGCTTATCCAGAAGTTCCTGCTGCATGGTGGCAATCTGGCCGGACTGCAGAGCTTCCGTATGCCAGGCCATCATGGCCAGTTCTTCCAGAACAACGCTGTTGTGAACAGCGTCGAAGCAATCCTTGCCCCAAGTGAAGGGAGCGTGGGATTTTACCAGTACAGCGGGAATATGATCGGGATTTTTGCCCTCAAAGGTCTCCACAATCACGTTGCCGGTTTCTTTTTCATATTCGCCCGCAATTTCTTCGGGAGTCATATTCCTGGTGCAGGGAATCTCCCCGTAGAAGTAGTCGCCGTGGGTGGTGCCATAAGCAGGAATGCCGCGGCCGATCTGGCTCCATACGGTAGCCCAGCGGGAGTGGGTGTGCACCACGCCGCCGATGTTGGGGAAAGCATTATAGAGCACGCAGTGGGTGGGGGTATCAGAAGAAGGATTCAGATCCCCCTCTACCTTTTCGCCCTTCAGGTTCATAACAACCATATCATCGGGGGTCAGCTTATCATATTCCACGCCGGAGGGCTTGATGACAAAGAGGCCGGATTCCCGATCGATACCGGAAACATTGCCCCAAGTGAATACCACCAGGCCGTGGGCGGGAAGCATCCTATTGGCTTCACATACCTTTTTCTTCAGTTCTTCAAGCATGGTTCTCTCTCCTTTTCCAGCAGTATGAGGAAGCAGGGCAAAAGGGGAACGATGCGCTTCCCCTGCTCCATCTCCACAGGGGAAAAGCCCCTTTCAGAGAGGGGCTTTCCGTATGGATAGATTTTTATTTCTTGAGCTTCCAGACAAGATCGTTCCAAGTAAGCTCCTTACGCAGTTCGTTGATATTGGTTTTCGCGCCGATATGGATATATTCGATATCCATGATCTCTGCGAAATCCCGGAGCACTTCCTCATCGATAGCAAAGCTGATGACGGAGTGGTGAGCGCCGCCGGAATAGATCCACGCTTCAGCAGAGGTCTCCAGGCTCGGCAGGGGCTTCCACAGAACGCCCGCTACAGGCAGGTTGGGCATATCGTGCTCCTGCTCCTGGCCGATAACGTCGTTGACGATCATGCGGAACCGGTCGCCCATATCGATAATGGTCGCCAGAACGGCAGGGCCGTGCTGTGCTTTGAAGGTTACGCGGGCGGGATCCTCGCGGTCGCCGATGCCCAGGGGCACGACCTTGATCTTCGGGGTTTCGGCGGCCAGGCTGGGGCAGACCTCCAGCATATGGGCCTGAAGAATCCCTTCCTTGCCCGGCACCAGGTTGTATGTATAATCTTCCATGAAGGATGTTCCTTTGGCATCCTTCATTCCAGCTGTCATAATCTTCATAAGGCGTACCATGGCTGCGGTCTTCCAGTCGCCTT
>URRG01000190.1 GCA_900550095.1 uncultured Oscillospiraceae bacterium | reverse complement strand
GGGTCTGTGCCTGAAGTGCGCCAAGAGCCTGGGACTGCCGCAGGTGAACGAAATGATGCAGCGCATGGGCATCACGGATGAAGACTTGGATAATTTGAATAATGAAATGATGCAGGCGATGGACTCCATCGAGAATGTGGAGGATCTGCCCGGCGGAGAAGATGACGAGGAAGCCGGCAAGACCGCTACCTTCCCGTTTCTGAACCGCCTGTTCAACAACGGCGGCGAGCCTGCTCCCAAGGAGGAGACGCCTGCGGAGGACGGCAGCCGCCGGGAGAAAAAAGAGGGGAAGCCCAACGGAAAACGTAAATTTTTGGAGGGCTACTGCATCTCCCTGAACCGCAAGGCCAAGGAGGGCAAGCTGGACCCGGTGATCGGCCGTGCGGAGGAGATCGAGCGAGTCATTCAGATCCTGAACCGCCGCCAGAAGAACAACCCCTGCCTGATCGGTGAGCCCGGTGTGGGCAAAACCGCCATCGCTGAGGGTCTGGCCCGGAAGATCGTTATGGGCGACGTACCCGACGAGATGCTGGACAAGCGCCTTTTGTCCCTGGACCTCAGCGGCATGGTGGCGGGCACCAAGTACCGGGGCGAGTTTGAGGAGCGGATTAAGAAGCTGCTGGAGGAGGTCAGGAAGTCCGGCAATGTGATCCTCTTCATCGACGAGCTCCACACCATCGTGGGCGCCGGGAAGACGGAAGGCAGCATGGACGCCGGCAATCTCCTAAAGCCCATGCTCGCAAGAGGAGAACTCCACTGCATCGGCGCCACAACCCTGAACGAATATCACCAGTACATTGAAAAGGATCCTGCTCTGGAAAGACGTTTCCAGCCTGTTATGGTGGAAGAGCCCACCGTTGCCGACACTATCTCCATCCTAAGAGGCCTGAAGGAACGGTATGAAGTTTTCCATGGAGTCAAAATCCAGGACCAGGCTCTGATCGCCGCCGCCGCTCTCAGTGACCGTTACATTTCCGACCGCTTCCTGCCGGATAAGGCAATCGATCTGGTGGACGAGGCCTGCGCCATGGTGCGCACGGAGATCGACTCCATGCCCACGGAACTGGATGAAATCTCCAGAAAGATCATGCAGTATGAAATCGAAGAAGCCGCCCTGAAAAAAGAAAGCGATCAAATTTCCAAGGAGCATCTGGAAGAGCTGCAGAAAGAACTGGCGGATCTGCGGGCCAAATTCAAAGAGATGAAGGCGCAGTGGGAAAATGAGAAAAACGCCATAGAGAAGGTACAGAATCTCCGCAGCCAAATCGAGCAAACCAACGCCGACATAGAAAAGGCAGAGCGAAGCTACGATCTGAACAAGGCCGCGGAACTGAAATACGGCAAACTGCCCGCTCTGACAAAGGAGCTGCAGGAGGAGGAAAAAATCGCCGAAGAAGGCCAGCAGAAAGGTACCCTGCTCCGTGACCGGGTCACCGACGAAGAGATCGCGCGGATCATAGGCCGCTGGACGGGGATCCCTGTAAGCCGCCTGATGGAAGGCGAGCGGGATAAGCTTCTCCGGCTGGACGGAACCTTACACGAGCGGGTAATCGGCCAGGATGAGGCCGTCCAAAAGGTTACGGACGCTATCCTCCGTTCCCGGGCAGGCATTCAGGATCCGGAAAGGCCTATCGGCTCCTTTATGTTCCTGGGGCCCACGGGCGTGGGCAAAACAGAACTCGCAAAAGCCCTTGCGCAAGCCCTCTTCGACGACGAAAAAAACATGGTGCGTATCGATATGACGGAATATATGGAGAAATTCTCCGTATCCCGCCTGATCGGAGCGCCTCCCGGATATGTGGGCTATGAGGAGGGCGGCCAGCTGACAGAAGCCGTCCGCCGCCACCCCTACAGCGTAGTGCTTTTCGACGAGGTAGAGAAGGCCCATCCGGATGTATTCAATGTGCTTCTGCAGGTTCTGGATGACGGCCGCATCACCGATTCCCAGGGCAGGACGGTGGATTTCAAAAATACCATCATCATCATGACCTCCAATCTTGGCTCTCAGTATATCCTGGAAGGAATCAACGATAAGGGCGAGATCAGCGAGGAGGCCCGTTCAGAGGTAAACGCTCTGCTCCGGCAGCAGTTCCGACCAGAGTTCTTAAACCGTCTGGATGAAATCGTCTTTTATAAACCTCTGCAAAAAAATGAAATCTACAAAATTCTGGATCTGCTTCTGAAGGATCTGGAAAACCGGCTGGAGGACAAACAACTGACTATCTCTCTCACCGACAGCGCTAAAAACTGGGTGGTAGAAAACGGCTTTGACCCCGTATACGGCGCCCGTCCTCTGAAGAGGTTCCTCCAAAGCAATGTAGAGACCCAAGTGGCCCGTCTCATCATTGAGAAGGATCCGGCTCCCCGTTCTCATCTTCTTGCAGACTGCGAGGACAACCATTTGACGATCCGTATCGCCGGAACCGGGAAGTCTCTGCATGCATGAGCCTTCCCCCAACGGTTCGAGCTAAAGCCGGCGGATATGCACTTCTGTATATCCGCTGGCTTTCTTGTATGTCATTCAGGCCGGAACAGGTGAACCGCTCTCACAAACTCTTTACAGAGATCACAGAAACCGGTATACTATTTTGTATACGCAGAATTTCCTGCTTTTCAATCGTTCCGCGCGGGGATTCTGCTGAACAGAGGCTCTAAGGCCTCCAGGGAGGAACCAGCATGGGTAAACAGCTGACAGCAGTGACACGCGCTCTCATGGCAGAACGTTTCGGAAGGGATACTCTCCTTTCCCTTGCCACATGCACGGATCAGGTCCCTTACGTGCGCACTGTAAACGGATATTATGAGGACGGCGCGTTCTATGTGATCACCTATGAGCTTTCCAATAAAATGAGGCAGATCGAAAAGAATCCGCTCGTGGCTCTCTCCGGCGAATGGTTCACAGCCCACGGAATTGGGGAAAATCTCGGCTATATCTACAGCGAAAAAAATCTGCAGACGGCAGAAAAGCTGAAAACCGTTTTCGCCGCATGGTATGACAACGGCCACAACGATTACAGCGACCCTCATACCTGTATTCTGCGTATCCGCCTGACAGAGGGAATCCTCTTCTCAAAGGGAACCAGATATGACATCAATTTCTGAAACGGCCAGGACACACAAATATACCGGTATCCGGTGTTCTCCGTCAAATGCCATGACCGTTAGGAGGTATCGCATATGATCCTGCGGAAAGCAGAACCAAAAGATGAACGTACGCTGGCGGAACTTGCGCTTCTGCTCTGGCCCGGCCATACGCTGGAGGACTTAAAGGAAGAGATGGGAAAAATCCTTCGAAATAAGGAATCCGCTTTCTTTTTGGCCTTCGAAGAAGACGAACCCATTGGATTTTCCCAATGCCAGCTGCGGCATGATTACGTAGAGGGAACGGAAAGCTCTCCTGTAGGTTATCTGGAGGGCATTTTCGTAAAGGAAGGCTTTCGAAATATGGGGCTTGCCGGTAAACTTCTCCTGCAGTGCCAAAACTGGGCCAGAGAGCAGGGCTGCACGGAATTTGCCAGCGACTGTGAGCTTACCAACGAGGCGAGCCTTGCGTTTCATCTTTGCCACGGCTTTCAGGAGGCCAACCGTATCATCTGCTTTTCTAAACCCCTGTAAAGCGGGCCGGTTACGCCGCCGGAACGCGGAGGGGAATATTCCCATGCGGAAAGGAGGCATATTTTTGGAGAAAACTGAACGTCTGCCGTATTCCGGGAGGACGATCCTTCACTGCGACTGCAACGGTTTTTACGCTTCTGTGGAATGCCTCCTTCATCCGGAATATAAACATGTGCCTATGGCTGTCTGCGGAGATCCTGAAAACCGCCACGGCATCATACTGGCAAAAAACGAGCTTGCAAAACGGTATGATATCCGAACGGCCGAAACCATATGGCAGGCAAAACAAAAATGCCCCGGCCTGCTCCTGGCAAAACCGCACCACGATGAATATGCTAAATATTCTAAAATCGTAAATCAAATTTATCTCCGCTATACCGATCAGGTAGAGCCCTTCGGTATCGACGAAAGTTGGCTGGATGTCACTGGAAGCCGACTGCTCTTTGGAAGCGGGAAGGAGATCGCAGATGAACTCCGGGAGACAGTGCGGAGGGAAACAGGGCTCACCATCTCTGTGGGCGTATCCTACAACAAAATTTTTGCCAAGCTGGGAAGCGATTATAAAAAACCGGATGCCACCACTGTTATTTCCCGGGAAAATTTTAAAGATATCGTCTTTCCCCTGCCTGCGGATTCTCTGTTGTATGTAGGGAAAAGCGCCGGGGAGGTGCTGAAGAAGCTGCGGATCCATACAATCGGCGATTTGGCCGCCTCCAGCCGGGAAACGCTTTGGCGCCATCTGGGCAAAATAGGAGGCGAGCTCTGGGATTATGCCAACGGGCTGGACAGAAGTCCCGTCCGGTGCTATTATGATCCACGGGAAACCAAATCCGTAGGAAACGGCATGACCTTCCGGCGGAACCTGAGCGGGGAAACGGATATCCGCCTGGGCGTTCTCACGCTGGCAGATTCTGTCGCGGCCCGTTTGCGCCGTCACAAACTGAAATGTACCACAGTGCAGGTCACTATACGAAATCCTAGCTTTCATACCATCACACGGCAGAAAAAACTCTCTTCTCCCACTCATTTGGCAAAAGAACTGGCCGACGCCTCCATGGAACTGATCGCCGCCTCCTGGAAGATGGATGCTCCTATCCGTATGCTTACCATCACCGGTTCCGGCCTTGTGCCGGAGGATTTTTCCGGCGAGCAGATCAGTCTTTTTGAAGAAGAACAACCAGTGGATCCCATCCGCCAGGAACAGCTGGAAAGCACTCTGGATGCTATCCGGGGAAAATATGGAAAAAGTTCCTTGACTTTTGGCGCTATCCTGCATAACGATCTGGGGATCGATGCCCTTCCCCGAAAAACAGACTCCGACTAGAGGAGTCAAAACAGAAAATATAAAAACAGGCGCAACCGCGCAGAAAGGAAATTCTCATGGTAAAGCATATCGTATTCTGGAAACTGAACGAAGAAGCGAAGCGGAACAATCCGCAGGGGCTGGTGGAAGATCTTCGGGGGCGTTTCAAAGCCCTGGTGGGGCTGGTAGAAGGGCTCTCCGCTATTGAACTTGGAGTCAATTACAACGGCGGGGATTTCGATATTTGCCTCATGTGCGAATTCACATCGAAGGAAGCGGAAGCGGCTTATCAGAATCATCCGGCTCATCTGGCCGTCAAAGAACGGGTCCATCAGGCTGTTTGCGGACGTGCCTGCGTGGATTACGAATATTGAAGAGCGGCGCCGCACATGGTGCGAAGCCGTTTCTGCATCGAAAGAGGTTCGGG
>URRG01000189.1 GCA_900550095.1 uncultured Oscillospiraceae bacterium | reverse complement strand
TACTGCCATTTCGTTTTCCTCCTTGGTTTTGCCGCCGCTGCGCCTGAAATTTGGCGCGGAAACCCGAAACCGGGCACCATCCGCCGAACGCAGCGTGTGTTTTGCGCGTAATAGTATAGCACGTTTTCTCCTGGGATGCAAGGATTTTTCATAAAAATCCTTCGTTGTTCCGGGAATTCATCCGTCCCCGAAAAGCAGGGAAAGAATCCCCCGTTTTCTCCGCGGCCTGTATTGCTCCTGATAATTGACTAAGATCGTATCGTCGCCGATGATCCGGATATCCGGCCAGCGGATAACGATATCGTCCTCCCGGCCCATAAGGCCCAAAAGACGCAGCCTGCCGTAGATGACGATCGCTGTAAGACGTGCGGAATCCGCGTCCAGCTCCGCGTCGAATACCGTGCCCAGACGGGCCCCGTCCTTTACATTGATAACTTCCTTTTTCCGCAGATCCGTCAGCCTGCAGTGCATATGACCCACCCCCTGTATTTTGATACCGCATTGGCATTCTTACCTATACATATATGAAACGGGTGGAGAAAAGAGACCTGGCCGGACGCGCGTCCGGCCGTCGGATACGCACCGTAAAAAACTATACCGCTTCCCCTTTTATCCCGTCAACCTCACCCATAAAAAGAAAATCAGGGAAGACCGTTTTTATTCCGCATTCCTGCAGAACCTGCCGTCAGGATTTACAAACCTTATTGGCCGGGATATAATAAAATGTGTTCAAATCAAAAAAGCCCTGTTTTCCCTGGCCTTTCGGTGAAAAAAGGGAAACAGGCCTGCGAGGAGTTGAGTATATGCAGTATCAAAACCCCATTATTTCCGGCTACAATCCGGATCCCACCATCTGCCGGGTGGGCGAAGACTTTTACATCATGAACTCCACCTTTGAATTCTTTCCCGGCGTTCCCATCTATCACAGCACCAATCTGGCAAACTGGGAGCTGACCGGCTATGCCCTCACCCGGGAAAGTCAGCTGGAGCTCAAAGGCTGCCGGGCTTCCGGGGGCATCTATGCGCCCACCCTGCGGTATCACGACGGTTTCTTTTTCATGACGACCACCAATGTCAGCGGAAAGGGAAATTTTATCGTTCATACCGATGATATTCGGGGGGAATGGTCCGAGCCCGCCTGGGTGGCTCAGGGCGGCATCGACCCCAGCCTGCTTTTTGACGACGACGGAAAGGTGTATTTTTGTTCCACCGGCTCCGACAACGGCATACAGGCTATCTGCATGTGCGAAGTAGATCCCTTCACAGGGGAAATGCTGACAGCGTCAAAGCCTATCTGCCGGGGAACCGGAGGCCGCTTTGTGGAAGGGCCTCATCTGTATAAAATCCGGGGCATGTATTACCTGATGACGGCTGAAGGCGGTACTGAATACGGCCACATGGAAACCATTTTCCGTTCTTCCTCTCCCTGGGGACCCTATGAAAGCTGTCCTCATAACCCTATCCTCACCCACAGGGATACCATGAAGGAAGAAATCAAGTGTACCGGCCATGCCGACATAGTGGAGGACCAGAATGGGAACTGGTGGCTGGTAGCCTTGGGAATCCGCCCGCTGGTAACGGAAGAAAACCGCGTCCTGCTCCACAATCTGGGCCGAGAGACCTTTCTGGCGCCTCTCACCTGGGATGAAAACGGCTGGCCTCACGTTGGAAACAACGGCATGTTCGACCTAATAATGGACGGCCCTCTTCCCGGAGAAACTCCCAAACCCGTGAACCGGGATTTTCAGACGGATTTTGAAGAGACAGCGCCGAATCTTCATTTTTCCTATATCCGCAACCCGTATATGGAAAATTATCAGTTCCGCCCGCAGGAAAGCTCTCTCCTGCTGAAAGGGACGGAAAAGACTCTCTCCTGCGGAGATGACTCTCCTACCTTTATAGGTGTGCGCCAAAAAGAATTTGCTGTCAGCGCCACGGCAAGGCTCAGCGCGTCTTCTCTCCATGAAGGAGGCCGCGCCGGCATCACCGCCTATTATAACGACAGTTATCACTACGATCTCTTCCTTGAAAGACGACAGGATGGATATTATATCTGTCTGAACAAGCGGGTGCACGATATAGAGGTACTCACAAACGAGCAAAAGATCTCCTGCCCGGAACCGCTGGAGCTTCGCATCGAAGCAGACAAATCCTACTATTCCTTTTCCTTCCGGATCGGAAAGGAAAAAGATTTTATCCTGCTGGGAAAAGGCATGACAGCGGGCCTCTGCACGGAATGTACCCACACCATGACCTTCACCGGCGTATTCATCGGTCTTTACGCTGTGGAGACCGAAGCCGTATTCGATTCCTTTCAAGTGCTGACCGAATAAGTTCCGTATAAACGCGGTTCCTCCCGCAGGGCTTTCCTTCAGGTGAGAACCAACCAAAACAGGAAAAGGCGTTCCGCGGTTATGTCCGCAGAACGCCTTTTCCTGTATGCTTCTATCCGCCTGTATAGAACAGAAAAACACATCTTGTCTTCCTGATGCAGGAGGAAAACAGAGACCGTCTTTACCAGAGAGGCTCTTCCGTTTCACAGCCGCAGGCAAAGGGGCCGGCGATAGGAGAGACTTCCCTTTTCCTGCCGAAATAATCCAGATCGAAAAGGATGGGACTTCCGTCCGGAGCTTCAAATTTCTGCTCCGGTTCAAAGGCCTCGCCCAAAAGCTCTGTATGGATCATCTGCAGCTCGAAACTGGGCAAATATTCATAGAGATTCGTGTGCAGGAACCATTTTCCCTCTCTTTCCTCAAGAGAGAGGGAAACTCTGCTTTCGGCATCTGCCCTGTAGTTTTCTTCCGTATCGCAGGGCTGGGCGCCGTTGAAATACACATTTCCGCCTGTGTAAACAGGGAGATGGCTGTAGTATGCGTCCCGGAAGCCGCGTTTCTTCGGGCCTGCCTGGAACTGGGCAAAATACGCCTCGGCGGTGGGATAGCCGTCATAGGGTTTGGTGCCGCAGACAAAGGGGCTGCAGTTCATGGCGTCGCAGCCTACGGCTCTGGTATACTCCAGCAAATCTTCCCGAATATCCTGCTGAACAAAAATATTGTTGTAGAATCGAGCGTCACCGTGGAGAATAGTCATAAAACCGGCTACCTCTGTCCGATGATGCATGTGATAGGGCGTATACCGGGGAGAGGGGTAATTCACAGCGCCGTTATCGGTACCGTTGCCAACCCAGGTAAAGGAACCCGCTATCAGATTATGCACAAGAGCGACGCCCTGGGTGCTCAGCCGGCAGGAGCAATTCGAAAGCAACAGGTTATTATCGATCAGAGTAGGCCCATGGGAGACTTCCACGAAGATGTCCTCTCCCAGCCCCAGGCCGTTTGTGATCTCCGTGCCCTTCGGGGGAACATTGTCATGGAACAGGTTCTGGCTCACCCGGGTTCCCTGAGCCTGCCAATCCAGCCACAGGCCCCTGGTGCAGTGATGGAAATGGTTCCTGCGGATAGTTACATCTATGGCCGCGTGCATTTTGATGCCGCCGATCTCCGCGCCCGCCAGATCCTGTTTATTGTTGATATGATGAATATGGTTATCCTCTATCAGAGAAAACACGCCGCCCAAATGGCCCACGATGCCGGTCTGGCCGCAGTGGTGGATATTGCACCGGCGGACAATATGGGAACCTATGGTCTCCTTGGACCAGCCTTCTGCCTGTGCCTGGCAAATGGCGTCCCTTTCTGTCTGAGTGCCGTCTTTGAAATGCCTGGTGGTCCATTTGTTTTCATTGTTCGGCTGCAGATATTTCCCAAGAGATATGCCCGAGCATTTGGAATCGGAGATCTCGCAGTCCTCGATGACCCAGCCCTTGGACCAATGAGGCCCTACCATCCCCTCCTGATAGGCGGTGGGCGGCGCCCAGGTGGTAGCCGCCTGCTTTACGGTAAAGCCCGAAAGGGTTATATAGCCCACCCCCGTTTTATGAGGATAAAAGCAGTTCCGGCGGACATTGATCTCCACACTTTCCCGGTTGGGATCCTTGCCCTGGAAATTGGCGTAAATTTCTGTATAATCACCATCCTGACGAGTATACCACCTATAGACGGTATACTCCGGCTCCCAGGATGCCTTATATATCTCCGGGTTCAGAACCCCCTCCAATGTCTGGGCCTCATACATGGATTTTCCATTGAGATAGACTTCGCCGGTATGGACAGGGACAGATGCATCGTACCAATCCCCCGCGATCACCGTGGTATAGGGATTATAAGAACCGAAAAGCCCATTGGAAATCCTGGCCTTCCACACGTCCCCTTCATACTGTTCCCAGCATTTCACTTCTTCCGCGCCGGTGATCACAGCAGCCAGAGGGACTTCTGAACGATATACAATAGGAGCATCTTCGCAGCCGCCATATATGGGATCCACATATTCCCTGTAGATTCCCGGAGCTACGATTACCTCGTCACCTGCTCTGGCCAGTTTTGCAGCCGCTGTTATGGTCTGGAAGGGTCTCTTCTCAGAGCCGTCTCCATTTCTTTGAGCATTCGCAGATACATAGTATTTCAATCCAAACATCCTCCTTTTTCCGGAAATCCGGAATATACAAATCCAGCCAAACAAGCTGGTTTCTTGACGGATATACGTATAGGCGGTATACTGGGAATCACAGGCAGAAATCCCTACCGCACGACAGTATGCAAACCATCTAAATCCCGATGCAGAAACGCTCTTTCTTCCCGGCTACAGGCGCATTATATAGGATTTGTGGAGCAGCCGAAGAATACATTAAAAAATAAGAGAAAACATACAGATTCTGCGCACATTATACTCCCTACGTTTGAGAAATAAAATAAGCATACTGCCTATAAATAGCAATATCCTGCCAAAAAGGAGGTTTTGTATGGCCAACACAGTAAAGATGGATCTGGATGTAAGGCTGAAGGAAACCATCACATATCAAAGTGAAATGCTCCATTACGGACTTTATACCTCCGGTTACCGGCGCATATTCGATGCGGATATCCCCTGGCACTGGCACGACGAGTTCGAACTGGGCTTTGTGACCGGCGGGCAGGTTCTGTATAAAACCAGCCGGCGCTCCGTGACGCTGGGCGAGGGAGACGGGATTTTCATAAACTCCGGTATCCTCCATTACCTGCATCCCGTGGAGCCCTTTTCAGAGGCCAGGCTGCAGACTCAGTTTTTCGATACTTCCTTTTTAGCCGGTTCCCCCGGCAGTCTATTGGATATCCAATATATCGCCCCTGTCCGTGAACAGAGGCAGCTGGACGTAATTCCTTTTTATAAACGAGAGCCCGGCGGTCAAAAATTCCTAGAGCAGATGCGGGAGGGGATCCGTCTCTGCCTGGAGCGGGGTCCCTTCTTCGAATTG
>URRG01000188.1 GCA_900550095.1 uncultured Oscillospiraceae bacterium | reverse complement strand
CGGAAAGCCCGTTTTTATCCGCAAGTTCCTTAGAAATCATCACAGCAAAAGAATCGTCTGCTTGAATGTGACGCCCTTTTACTAATGTATAAGTGCCATTTATAAAATTCTTACTTAACTCGGAATTTATAACTACTGTATAGGAGGAAGGATCGCTGTGACCATTATAGTAATTCCCGAAATCAAATGAACCAGGAAAGTATTCAAAATCTATCCCAGATCCGTAATATCCCCCTTCTCTTTCAGCGTTATAATTCACTACACCGTCAACTTTAGCAATGGCGTCAATCACTTCTTGGGTAATATAATCGCCATTATATTGGTATGTAAGTCCGTTTTCATTCTGCGTTGGGGCATCATAGTTTTCTGGATTGTCGCCGTCAAGATCCAAACGAATTAACGCTCCGACGGTTTGTTTTACTTCATCCGTCCCCTCCGCAGTAGCGTGCCCTACCGATAAGGCAATCAGCGCGGCAGAAGCCAACAGCGTAAAAACCAGCAGCAGAATAATACTCCTTATTTTTTGCCGCCAATAGTAGCGGACTGCCCGTTTCAAAAAATTCATGTCAGACTCCTCCTAACTCATTTTTGTTAAAATCTCTTTTGGTTTCAGACGGATTACCGTAACCGACGCTATCAGTACCGCCAGAATCAGGAGCAGTATGCCTATCCCATAGACTGCCGCCATATCCGCAGAATGAAGAACCACGCTTAATCCCTCAACATCGCTGGCAGTTTGGCTGACAAGGAAAGCGCCGACCTTATCCGCCAGCAGAGCAGACAAACCAAAGGAAGCCGCCGCCGCGGGAATGGCGATAAAAAGGTTTTCCGCCAGAAGTTGCAGTACGATCTCCAATTTGCTTCTGCCTACTGCCATCAAGATACCGGCCTCTTTCTTCCGTCCCCGTGTCCAGAGGATCAGCAAAAGGGCGATGATTGCCGCTCCTGTAATAGCTATTACTGTGACCGCTGTATCCACCATTTTTTGGAGAGAAGAAAGGGGATTGGAAATCAGGTCAAAATCCTCTGTATCCGTGGAGAATGTGAAGGTCTTGCCTTTGATCTCCGGCAGTTTTTGGATGGTCTTGAGGATATCCTCTACATTTTCAGCCGAATCCACATACACATCCAAAGAGCCAAGTTCTAAAGCAGTTTCATTCCACATTTTCAGATAGCTGTTTATATCAATGTATCCTTGATTGGCAGGAATAGACTCTGGCGTTATCGCTTCTTTGGACATTCCCTCGGTGCCGCCAAAAATTCCCACAATTTCAAAGGTGTTTTCAGAATCCGTATCCAGATCGTACATGGATATGCGGTCTCCTACGGAAAGCCCGTTTTTATCCGCAAGTTCCTTAGAAATCATCACAGCAAAAGAATCATCTTCTTGAATGTGGCGGCCTTCTACCAGCGTATATGTGCCGTCCAGAAATCTTCTGTTTAAGGCCGAATTAAGCGTAACAGTATATGAGGATGGGCTTGCATGGCCGTTGTAGGAATTTCCGAAGTCAAATAAACCGGGAAAGTATTCAAAATCTATTCCAGAGCCCCAATATTCTCCCTCGCTTTCTGCGTTGTATGCCGTTACACCGTCAACTCTGGCAATGGCGTCAATGACTTTCTGCGTAATCCAATCGCCGTTATATTCATAGGTAAGCCCATATTCATTCTGTGTAGGGGAACCAAAATTGTCTTGATTGTCACCGTCAATCTCCACACGGATCGACGCCCCGACGGTTTGTTTTACTTCTTCCGTTCCCTCCGCAGCAGCGTGCCCTACGGATAAGGCAATCAGCGCGGCAGAAGCCAACAGTGTAAAGACCAGCAACAGAATAAGACTCCTTATTTTTTGCCGCCAGCAGTAACGGACCGCCCGTTTCAAAAAATCCATGCGAAATGCCTCCTTAACTCATTTTTGTTAAAATCTCTTTTGGCTTTAAGCGGAGAATGGCTCCACTGGCCGCCAGCACTGTCAACAGGACAGCCGCCAGCTCTCCGGCAAGCAGCGCACCGGAATGAAGCAGATCCGGCTGCAAATAGTTTACTCCGCCGCCGGTCTGCAGCGCAGCGGTTCCCGTTCCCTGGGCCAACGTACCAAACAGCAGACCATTCACCGGGCCGGAGCAGAACAGCCAAAGCAGAAAAGCACTGAGAAATCCAACGATCAGAATCCCCCATGTCTCCAATGTAAACTGTCCGATGATTTCCATTTTAGGCTTGCCCACAGATAGGTAAATCACAGCTTCCCGGATGCGCCCCCGTATCTGCACCATTAGGATCAGCATGAGAATGACAATCCCCAAAGCGGCAGCAAGGGCGATCAGCGCCACAGCCAGGTTTTGAAGATTTTGAAGCTGCCCGGCGATCTGCTCGTATTGGAAATCATTTTCTTTTAAGATGTGGTTGTCCCAATCAATGGATTGGATGGCCTCCACACGATCCAGCAGGGTATCCAGCTCCAGAGGATCAGCAATGTAAAAGGCGATTTCCCCCTCGAAAATGTCTGCCTTCTGCTCCTGCAAATTTACCAGCAGATGGCTGTCGGAATACATATGGTTGACCGCTTTTCCGGCGGTGGGGGCGTCCATACCGCCGCCGACCCCATCGGCTTGGAAAATGCCCACGATTTCCACTTCAGCAAACGCTGTCTTTTCCGGGATCGTGTCAATATACGTCCCATCATCCTGCTGATCCAAACCGGCATGGGTGAGAGTGAGTATGTCCCCAACTTTTAGGCCGTTTTCCGCCGCCAGTTCTTCGCTGATAAGGATTTTATTCTCATCCTCCGGTTGGATATGGCGGCCAGAGATCAATGTACATTCCTCATTCAGAAACACATCGGTCAACTGGGAATCCCGCACAGCAGTTACCTGGCCCATATTGCTAGCCTCACTATCATCAGTTCCCGGCAGAAAATGCAGCCGTTCGCTTTTGGCATACCCATGGTGCTCCGTGTTGTAGGCTTTCACTTGTCCTCCGGCAGCGTCCACGATCTCGTCTATGCTCTTTTGGGAAATGATGGGCGTCTCTCCTTCACTGACCGCGCCGCCCTCAAAGATCATCTGCTGGTAGGGGCGGACATAAAAAGCCGCGCCGATATTGGAGCGCAGATCCTTCGCTGCCTGTTCCGTACCGTTCAAAACGGAAAAGCAGATCAGCAAAAGGGCAGATATCAAAAAGAAAATCAGGAAAAGAAGCGCCGCTTTTCCTTTCTTGCGGGCTAAATACAGAACGGCCCGCTTGTATATGTGCATAAAAACACCGTCCTTTCATTTGATGGTGCTCCCATCATACAAAAGGACGGTTTATTTTTCGCTTAGATTTGATTTAATTTTGATTTAGTTTTTTGAGGATGGAGGATAAAAGGCCGCGGGCCAAGCAGGGCCTATACGCCAAACCCATTTGTCAATCCGATAAAGACTAAAATCATACCTGCTATTCGTATTCCCTTTTTTATTTTTTCTTGATCGAAATTTATGATATTCATGGGATATACAGGGTGAATGAAAAAAACAAGACCTGTAAAAGCCCACGCCAGATTATAGTATAGGTCCTTACCCACCCATAACGAGCTTATAAATCCCACAATCACGAAAAGCATAGTGACGATGATTTGTGTTCGGAAGTTGATCCTCATTTTCGTTACCTCCATAAATTTGCCGTTAACAAAATTGTATCAAAAATCCATTGTAAACGCCACACCTGTCTCCGTATTTTCTATCCGATACCGGAACCCGTGCAGTTCCAGAATCGTCTTTACAAGGTACAGCCCCAGGCCGCTGCCGCCGGTGGACTTGTTCCGGGATTTTTCCACCCGGTAGAAAGGCGTGAACAGCATGGATAGATCTTCCTCCGGGATAGATGTGCCGGTATTGGTTACAGTCAGGGAAGAAGGCGTGAGATGGATAAAGACCTTCGCGCCCTCCGGCGAATGGCGGATGGCGTTGCTCAGGATATTGTGAATGGCTTTTTCCAACAAGGAGGCGTTGCCCCATACCGTGACATCCTCAGCAACCTGGGAATGGATGGCGACCTGCCGCTCCCGGGCCAGCGGGAGCAGCGCTCCCGTGACTTTTGCGAGGGTATCCGTCAGCGGCACCTGCTCCGTTTTTCCCGCCAGGCCTTCCATCTCGATCTTGGAGATGGCAAGGATCTCCTTGACCAGCCGCTCCATGTTTTCCACTTCCTTGAGGGTCCCCGGCAGCACATTTCCTGTGTCCTTATATTTGCCGATGCCCAGGATCATGCTCTCGACCTGGCCTTTCAGGATGGTGATAGGCGTTTTCAGTTCGTGCGAAGCAGCCGCAAAGAAATCCCGGCGCTGTCGGGAAAGCTCGGTGATATGTTCCATTTCCTCCCGCAGTTTTTGGTTGGCATGTTCCAGTTCCTTCATAGCGGCATCCAGGCGCTTTGCCATAAGGTTCAAGCTGTTGGCGAGGACGCCCAATTCATCGGTACGGTCCACATTACACTCCCAGGTCATGTCCAGATTTGCCATCCGTTTGGAAACCCGGCTGATCTCCAACACAGGCCGCACCAGGATTCGGCTGCATAGGAACGCGCCCAGTGCTGAGATAAGCAGGATCAGCAGCAATAAAAGGGGCAGCAGCTCCAGAAAAGCCATAGTCAGTTCCTTGCCGGCGGAAACAGCCGCTGTAATGCTGAGATAATAACTTCCATCCCGATCCGCAAACTTCACATCCACTGCGGTCGTCATAACTTCTTCACGCTCTACACTCTGCTCATCCACTGTGCCGAAGGTGTACATATTGATTCCATCGTTCAAGATCACAGAAGCCCGATTGCTTTGACAGAATTGTTCGATGACATCCCCGGCGTCGTCATAATCGGTTTGAGAAAGTGTATCAATGAGTTGTTCCATTTCCGCCTCGACCCGGCTGCTTGCCACTACCGTGTAGCTTTGGGGCAGGAATATCATCACCATGCCGTAAATCAGCAGGCTGCACAGGATGAGCAGGCCTGCAATCCACAGAAAGACCTTCGCACTTAAACTGTTTTTAATTCTCTTTACCAAGTCTATATCCCACCCCTCTGATCGTTTCAATAATATCTGTTCCTAATTTTCTTCTCAAATTCATGATATGGATGTTGACGGTTTTTTCATCCCCGATAAAATTATACCCCCATACCTCGTTGAGCAGATTGTCTCGTGTAAACACACGTCCAGGATGGAGCATGAACCGTTCCAGCAGCCCATATTCCGTATGTGTGAGGGACACGGGTATTCCATCAACAGAAACTAAATGACTTTCCCTATCCAGCCGGACATTTCCATAGGTAAGGATGTTGTCTGGCATTTGTGATTCGCGTTCTTTTACCCGCCGTA
>URRG01000187.1 GCA_900550095.1 uncultured Oscillospiraceae bacterium | reverse complement strand
GAGCATGCGGCTGTTAACCGCAGGGTCGTTGGTTCGAGTCCAACAGGGGGAGCCAAATAAACCGTTTTTGTCTGTGGACAAAAACGGTTTTCTTTTTTTTAAAACTGAGGTATACTGTATGTAGTCCATATAAAGGATGGAAGCTGTGATATGAAGAGAAACTATGTAAGTTTTTAGTTGGAAATTGTTGATCGTAGGATTGTCATGAATGAGATACTTGTATATGCAGTTATTTTTGTAGCTATATGAAGGAAAAAGCATACCTTATCATTCAACATTATTTTCCAGAAAAAACAAGATGAGTGTCTCGTTTTAAACAAAAATAAGACACTCACACATTATATATATTAGAATGATAATGTATAGTTAAAAATTTTTAAAGGCTGGGAGACGCTTATACGCTTATAAATCGTGAATGATATAACAAGGCGTTTTTACTTTGGGACATAAAAATACTATTCCACAAAAATGCAAGCCCGCTTTTCTGCTATAAGGGTGACGGATTATACTGTGGTGATGGTATATGTTCGTATTTGGCGGCACGATGAACTTTGGATTTTTATTGCGTGAACACGAGAGTCGACGGATATATGAAAGAAAATTCTGATGATGCAGAATATACAGGAGCAAAACTGCCCAAGCTGAAAGAAAGAACTTTTTTGTTCAAACGAGAAAACGGAAGATGAATAAGGAGGAAGCTATGGATCTTCGTAAATTGACCGAAGAGATTTGGAAAGTATATTTCTGGGGTGAGGAACAAAGCAACCTTCGCATGATGGAAATTTTGGATCCAGAGTGTGTTATTATTGGCACAGGGAAACATGAGTTTTATAAAAATGTAAGGGAGTTTTCTGAAGCTTTGGCTGTGGAAATGGAAGAGCGCAAGAATATCCAGTTTCAATTTAAGGATTTTTGGTGTGAAGAAAAGCAGATTGCTCCCGGCGTCTGTCTTGTATATGGAGGGATATACATATGGTGGGAAAGTGAGGATAAAAGCATTTATATCAATATGGACAGCCGCTTTTCATTTCTCTACAGAAAAGAGGGGGAAAATTGGCGTCTTTTGCATATTCATCAATCCATCCCCAATATGGAACAGATGAATGGCGAATATTATCCGAAAACGCTTTCCAACCAGATCAGAAAGTCTCAGGAAAAAATAGCGGCGCTGACCAATCTGGCGCGTAAGGATAGCTTGACCGGGTTGATCAATTTCAGAACGTTTGAAGAGATATATGTAAATATGGAAAAAAGAGGGATCTGGCTCTTTGTGATGGATTTGGATGACTTTAAGCACATAAACGATACCTTTGGTCACATAGCCGGGAATCATGTGCTGCAGAAAATGGCCGGGATTTTAAGTTCTGCCGTTCGTTCTCATGATGTAGTATGCCGTATGGGCGGGGATGAATTCGTCCTGCTGTGCAGCGACCTGAGCGATGAAAAAGGTGCAGGTGAGCTGATGCAGAGGCTTCTGCAGGGAATTTCAGACGGCGGGGCAGGCGAAAAGGCCTGGACAGGGATCTCTATAGGCGGCACCTCTGTCCGTGAAGGGGAAACTTTAGAAGAGGCATTTAAACGCGCCGATTCTGCTCTCTACGATGTAAAAACGCATGGAAAAAACAGATATGGAATCCGATGAAGGGTTCTTATCGGGAATGATGTATAGTGCATGTATTTCCCCATTTATTCAGGCAGGCTCTGAATAGATGGGGTACGGTAGACCCCTTGGAATGTCCGAATTATGATACATTGACTGCTTGGGATATAAGCGTCCAAAAAGCTGTTTATCTTCAGCTCGGTTATGCTATGGCTGTTCGATGATCGAGCCGCAAAGCTTTGTAGTTTTGGAAGAAGCTGTTCGGAACTTCGTTTACTGC
Source organism: uncultured Oscillospiraceae bacterium (assembly GCA_900550095.1). Taxonomy (GTDB): domain Bacteria; phylum Bacillota; class Clostridia; order Oscillospirales; family Acutalibacteraceae; genus UMGS1264. The sequence goes on along the minus strand of URRG01000187.1, from coordinate 3,477 downwards.
GGCTCAGACCGTAAAACACTTTCGGCCTGCAAAATCGAATACTTCGGAGGCAGGATGCAGCAGGGAAAAATGGGGGACAACGGTATACAACGCCGGCGAAGGGGAAACGAGTCATTTTTGTTACTGCTTCCGAGTATGCAGATTTGGAGCTGTGGGCTCCAGCTCTACCGCTTTTCAGGGAGGAGGGGCCGTTGCGGGGCCTCAAAAAAGTATTGTATACGGCCAAGAAGGCGTACATGGCCCGCCGCTGTTACCATGCCATACCGTGGGGGAAGCCATGGCGGTCCTTTGATATTCTGTTTCCACTGAGAGACGTATATGCGCCGATGATGCTTCGCACACATGTGCCAACGCTGCAGTGCGTCCGGGAGAGCCTGATCTCCGGAAAGATGGTATGCGTTATTCTGTCATGCCGCCCTTGATTCATTTCGGCGGGCGTTCTGCGGATATGTAGGTTGTTGATATACTAAACGACAGCACCGAATATGTTGGAGCGCTGCCTGTTAAAAATAGCAGTTTTTCCGCGGGAGGTACTTACGATGGTCTCCCTGCCTATGCGCTTTATCTCGGCGGCGCTGAGGAGGAAGGTCTTGCTGGATGCAGCAAGTATATCCGGCTGAAGCAGACAAAAAGGATGAGAACGGAAGAAACCGTTCTCATCCTTTACTTTTTGGCACACTGGCATGGGAGCTGTCTGTAACCTTCATTCTTTTGGAGGGCCAACAGAGCTGCGTGGGATATGTGTACACGCCAAAAGAAGCCCTTGATCTCTGGGCTGCCGTTTTTCCACCAAATCGATTACGACACGGGCCCCGCTTCTTCCGATGTCATGAAGAGGCATGGCTACAGTGCTCAGAGCAGGGTAGGCCATGGGTGAAAAGTCCATATTATCGTATCCGTGAATAGACAGATCCTCCGGAATCCGCAGTCCTCTCTCATGAGCCGCGTTCATGGCCCCATAAGCCATATGATCGCACATGGCAAAAATCGCGGTAGGAGGATCTGGCAGCTCCAGGAGCTGCCGGCAGCCCTGGTATCCATCCTCATAGGACCAGCCGGAACCAGCGATAATATATTCCGGAATATATGGAAGAGAATTTTCCATAAGAGCTGTCTGATAGCCTAAAAGGCGTTTATGAGTGGGAAGCCCGTCAAACACGCCGCAAAGAAGACCTATCTTTTTGTGTCCCATGGCAATCAGATGATCGGTAGCCAGCTTGCCCCCCTGAAAATCGTCGCAGTTGATGCAGTAATTGTTGCCGTGGGAGTAGGCATAGCAATATGTCACAGGAATCTCCAATTCGGGAAGAATGTCCTGGATGTCCCTGGGGTAAATGCTTACATACAGGATCCCGCAGACACTGAGTGCCTTTGCCTGCTGCACCGCATCGTTCAGATCTTTCTTGAATTGTTCTCCCGTCAGATACTCGTCATAGTGGTATCCTTGGATCATGGGGTGGATCCGGAGATTGGAAAGCACGATATGATAATCCTGCTCCCGGCAGTACTCGCAGATCCCGTCCACAATAGAAGAGGCGGGGAAGGCGTTGATATCCTCTGAGATGACGCAGATCGTCCGCGTATTGCTGGACTTCAGGCCCCGGGCCATATTGTTCGGGACATAGTTCACTTCTTCGATGATTTTCCAGACTTTTTTTTCTGTTTTCGGCGAAACCTTTGCCGAATGGTTCAGCACATTAGAGACGGTTCCGGCGGACACTCCGGCCAGCCTTGCTATGTCGTGGATTGTCATATACGTCACTCCATATTTGAATCGGTATAATATTCTACCATGTATACATAAAAAAAGCAAGCGATACAAATTGGCCGAAGAAATATGAATAAATCAAGAAGAAAAATAAAAATAATTTTTATGAAATTAGTTGACAGCTCCTCTAAAAAGTACTATTATAATCCTGTCATAGTAAATCAAAATTGAATCGATTTACGCAGAGATATGGTACACTCTTTCATTCATAATGGCCTCCAATTATATGTGTCTCGAATGAGACGCATTTTTTGTGTCCACTTATTCTCCTCTCGGTGAATGAAAAAGTGTACATTTTAGGTCGTATCTCCTGTATAGACCGGTTCGATCACGATGACTTAAGATGAATGAGAGGAGAATGAGTATGGCAAGAGTATGGAAACGGGGCGTTTCGTTGCTGCTTGCGGGAGCGGTCATGCTGATGGCAGGCGCGTGCAACAGCGACGGCGGCAGCGCAAGCGGCGGCGGAGACAGTTCAGGCGGAGATGCTTCCACCGGCTCCGGCGTCGTAAACGAATACGGCTGGGAGGTGCCCGAGGAAACGCTGGAATTCACCGCATACTGCGGCGTATCGGATCCGGTGACCTTTCAGGAAGATCTGGACAAATGCGGCGACATGTATGGGAAGTTCCTGAAGGAGAAATTCAATGTGGTCATCCACAAAGAAGTGTATCTGGACGAATGCACCCAGCGTCTGAATCTGATGCTGAACTCCGGCGATTATCCGGATCTGATCACCCACGCTACGGAAACGGCGGCCCAGGCCTTCGTGGATTCCGAAGCGGCTATCGAATTGACGGATCTTCTGAACGATTATGGCCAGGATATCCTGACGGAGGTCGGCGAGTATCTGCCTATGTTCCAGGAAGAGAACGGCGAAATCTACATGATGCCCGCCGGCTACGGCTTTAAGGTGGACACCGTGGGCCAGGCGTTTTCCATGCGGTACGACTGGTGGAAAGAGCTGAACACGGAGATGTACACCACTCCGGAAGAGTATTATGAGCAGATCAAGCAGGTTCTGAAGAACCATCCTACCAACGAGGACGGGCAGAAGGTATACGCTATCTCTGACTATGATCTGTATTATATGCTGGATGCTCTGCAGGGCGCGTGGGGCTTCTATGACGACTATGCTCTGGATGCGGACGACAACATGGTTTACTGGATGTTTGACGACCGTGCAGAGGAGATCACCAAGTACATCAACCGTTTTTGGACGGAGGGCATGATCGATCCTGATTTCATCACCCATGATTATGATTCCTGCATGAGCGTGTACGTCAACGACCGCGTAGCGGGTTATCTGGGCATGTGGTGGATCACCCATGTATTCGGCCACGAGCACTGGCAGCAGGAAGATCCCAACACCCCCATTGAAAAGCGTTTCATCAACGCCTCTGTTACAGCTCCCGGCGTGGAACAGCACACCCTGAGCAGCGTAAACTTCATCAACACCTCCGATATGTGGCTGATTACCGACGCCTGTGAAAATCCGGAAGCCCTGATGAAGTATCTCAACTGGGAAAGCGGCCCCTGGGGAGCTCTTCTCACCTATAATGGTGTTCCCGGCGATACCAACGTCTACGATATCGAAGACAATAAGATCGTCATGAAGGAAGAATCCCTGAACGCTTCCGACAAGAACAACGTATGGCATACTCCTCATCAGGAGAGCGGCGCAGGCAACTACCTCCTGGTAGCACGCC
>URRG01000186.1 GCA_900550095.1 uncultured Oscillospiraceae bacterium | reverse complement strand
CTGCATCGCTATCCGGATCGCCTATAAAAAGAACGGGAAGGCGTTCATCCGAAGCGGCGCCGGGATTGTGGCGGATTCGGTTCCCGAAAAGGAGTATGAGGAATGCATCAATAAGGCCCAGGCAGTGGTCAGTGCTCTTAGGCTGGCGGAGGAGGCGGACGTATGATTTTGCTCATTGATAATTACGACAGCTTTTCTTATAATCTATATCAGCTTTTGGGGGAGCTCGACCCGGATATCCGGGTGATCCGAAACGATGAAATGACGGCGGAGCAGATAGGGGAGCTTGCCCCGGAAAAGATCGTCCTTTCTCCCGGCCCGGGAAGGCCGGAGAATGCGGGGATCATTATCGAAGTAGTGCAGGAGCTGGGGAACCGCATCCCCATCCTGGGCGTGTGCCTGGGGCATCAGGCCGTCTGCGCGGCCTACGGCGCTTCCATCACCTATGCAGGCAGGCTGATGCATGGAAAGCAGTCTTTGGCGCGGCTGGATACGGAAAGCCCTTTGTTTTCAGGCTGTCCAGAGGAAGCGCCGGTAGCCAGATACCATTCCCTGGCGGCGGCTCCGGACTCTATGCCGGAATGCCTGAAGATCACCGCCCTCACCGAAGAAGGGGAGATCATGGCAGTGCAGCACAGGGAATTCCCTGTTTACGGCGTTCAGTTCCACCCGGAATCCATCATGACGCCGGATGGAAAAACCATGCTGCAGAATTTTTTGCAGCTGAGTTGAAGGAGAGTGCAGTATGATTAAGGAAGCAATCGTAAAAATCGTAAATAAGCAGGATCTGACCTATGACGAGGCCTACGGCGTCATGAACGAGATCATGAGCGGCGAGACCACTCCCACCCAGAACGCGGCCTTTCTTTCGGCCCTCTCCACCAAAAGCGCCCGGGCGGAAACCACCGATGAAATAGCCGGCTGCGCCGCCGCTATGCGGGCCCATGCCACAAAGGTGGAAACGGATATGGAACTTCTGGAAATCGTAGGCACCGGGGGAGACAATGCCCACAGCTTCAATATCTCCACCGTGTCGGCCCTTGTGACGGCCTCTGGCGGCGTGAAGGTCGCAAAGCACGGGAACCGGGCGGCCTCCTCCCTTTGCGGAACAGCGGATTGCCTGGAGGCTTTGGGCGTAAATATCCAGCAAAGCCCGGAAAGATGCATAGAACTTCTTCAGAAGGTGGGAATGTGCTTCTTCTTCGCGCAGAAATACCATTCTTCCATGAAATATGTGGGGGCTATCCGCAAAGAGCTGGGATTCAGAACGGTTTTCAACATTTTGGGGCCTCTGACCAACCCGGGGAGCCCGAAAATGCAGCTTCTGGGAGTATATGATGAATATCTGGTGCAGCCCCTGGCGCAGGTGCTTATCAGCCTGGGCGTGCGGCGTGGGATGGTGGTCTACGGCCAGGATAAATTGGATGAAATCTCAATGTGCGCGCCCACCACTGTCTGCGAATGCAAGGACGGATGGTATAAAACCTATACCGTCGCCCCGGAGGATTTTGGATTTTCCCGTTGCAGCAAAAATGATCTTTTGGGCGGGACGCCTGCGGAAAACGCGGAAATAGTCCTTTCCATTCTCAAGGGAGAGCAGGGGAGCAGGCGGAACGCGGTCCTGCTCAATGCCGGAGCCGCCCTCTATATCGGCGGCAGGGCAGAAAGTATGAAGGATGGAGTGGCTCTGGCAGGGGAGCTGATCGACTCAGGCAAGGCTCTGAGAACTCTGGAAGATTTTGTTGATATGAGCAATAGACCGGAGGGCTCCTTATGACTATATTGGAACAGCTTGCGGCGTATGCCCGGGAACGGGTGGAGGAAGCGCGGCGTCTTTTCCCGGAAGAAGAGTTGCGCCGGCAGACCCTGGCTTTGCCCAAGGGGGAGCTTGCTTTTAAGAAAGCATTGAAAAAGCCCGGGCTTTCCTTTATCTGCGAATGCAAAAAAGCTTCGCCGTCCAAAGGGCTGATCGCGCCCGATTTCCCCTATCTGCAGATTGCAAAAGACTACGAAGCCGCGGGAGCCGACTGCATTTCTGTGCTTACAGAGCCGAAGTGGTTTCTGGGCAGCGACCAGTATCTGAAGGAGATCGCAGCGACTGTTTCCCTTCCTTGTCTTCGAAAGGATTTTACGGTGGATCCGTATATGATTTATGAAGCAAAGCTTTTGGGCGCTTCTGCTGTTCTTCTGATCTGCGCTATCCTGAAAGAGGAACAGATACGGGAGTTCCTGGGACTTTGCGGGGAACTGGGGCTTTCCGCCCTGGTGGAGGCCCACGACGAAAGAGAAGTGGAGATGGCTCTGCGGGCGGGCGCAGAAATTATCGGTGTCAATAACCGAAATCTGAAGGATTTTTCCGTGGATACGGAGAACAGCCGCAGGCTTCGGCAAACGGTTCCAAAGGATGTGCTTTTTGTGTCGGAAAGCGGCGTCGGCAGTCCGGAGGATGTGGAGGCGCTCAGGGGGCTGGGCGCGGACGCGGTCCTCGTTGGGGAGACATTGATGCGGGCCGGAGACCGGAAGGCCAGGCTGGCGGAATTGAAAGGTCTGAAGGCGGTATGACAAAAATCAAGCTCTGCGGTCTCAGACGACCGGAAGATATAGAGGCCGCCAATCTGCTTTCGCCGGAGTATGTGGGATTCGTGTTCGCCCCCAAAAGCCGGCGGTATATCCCGCCGGAGGAAGCGGCGCAGCTGCGGAAAAAACTCCTTCCGGATATATGCGCCGTGGGCGTGTTCGTAAACGAGACTCCTGAAAGGGTGGCGGCTCTTCTGGAAGAAGGAATTATCCACATGGCTCAGCTCCATGGCAGGGAGGATGAAACCTATATAAAAATGCTTAGAGGTCTTACAAAAAAGCCTCTTATCCAGGCTTTTCGCATGGATGGGGTGCAGGCCGCAGCCGCCGCGGAGAACAGCTCTGCGGATTATATCCTGTTGGATTCCGGGGCGGGCGGAACGGGTCTTGCCTTTGATTGGGATTTGCTCAGCCGCATACGAAGGCCCTATTTTCTGGCGGGAGGGCTCACCTGTGACACTGTGGGAGAAGCGGTGAAGCGCTATTCCCCTTATGGGGTAGATGTGAGCTCCGGGATCGAGACCGGAGGATGGAAGGACAGAAAGAAAATGACGGAATTTGTCCGCGCTGTGCGCAGCGCGGGGGAAGGGAAGATGCGATATGGTGGATAGAAAAGGGCGTTTCGGCATCCACGGCGGGCAGTATATCCCGGAGACGCTGATGAACGCTGTGATCGAGCTGGAGGAAGCATACGAGCGGTATAAAAAGGATCCGGAATTCAACCGGGAGCTGACAGCATTTCTGAACGGCTATGCGGGAAGGCCTTCGCTTCTCTATTATGCGAAAAACATGACGGAGGATCTGGGCGGCGCGAAGATCTACCTGAAGCGGGAGGATCTGAACCACACGGGGGCCCATAAAATCAATAATGTTCTGGGACAGGTGCTTCTGGCTAAAAAAATGGGCAAGACCCGCGTGATCGCCGAGACGGGCGCAGGACAGCACGGAGTCGCCACCGCCACCGCCGCCACCCTGATGGGGATGGAATGTGAGATCTTCATGGGGAAGGAGGACACGGAGCGGCAGGCGCTGAACGTGTATAAAATGCGGCTGTTGGGTGCGAAGGTGCATGCCGTCACCTCAGGGACGGCCACACTGAAGGATGCGGTTTCTGAGACCATGCGGGAGTGGACAAACCGCATTGCAGATACCCATTATGTGCTGGGTTCCGTCATGGGGCCCCATCCGTTTCCCACCATTGTGCGGGATTTTCAGGCGGTGATCTCCCGGGAGATCAAGGAGCAGATGCTGGAAAAGGAAGGCCGTCTGCCGGACGCCGTGATCGCCTGCGTGGGCGGGGGATCCAACGCTATCGGAGCCTTTTATCACTTTATAGAGGATCCTTCCGTGCAGCTGATCGGCTGCGAGGCCGCGGGCAGGGGCGTGGATACGTTTGAAACAGCCGCCACCATCGCCACGGGCAAACTGGGGATCTTCCACGGGATGAAATCCTATTTCTGTCAGGACGAATTCGGCCAGATCGCCCCGGTGTATTCCATCTCCGCCGGGCTGGATTACCCCGGCATCGGCCCGGAGCACGCGGAGCTTCACGACACGGGACGGGCGCAGTATGTGCCCGTCACAGACGAGGAGGCCGTTTCAGCCTTTGAATATCTCTCACGCATGGAAGGGATTATTCCTGCCATTGAAAGCGCCCATGCCGTGGCTCACGCTATTAAAATCGCCCCTTCCTTCCGGAAGGATCAGTGCATCGTCATCAATATTTCAGGCCGCGGGGATAAGGACTGCGCCGCTATTGCCCGTTACAGAGGGGAGGATATTTCAGAATGAGCCGCATACAAAATGCCTTTGACCATGGAAAAGCCTTTGTGGCCTTTTTGACCTGCGGGGATCCGGATCTGGAATCCACCGAACGGTATATTGAAACTATCGCTCAGGCTGGGGCGGATCTGATTGAATTGGGGGTACCGTTTTCTGATCCAACGGCGGAAGGCCCTGTGATACAGGCTGCCAATATGCGGGCCCTGGCCGGGGGCGTCACCACGGAAAAGATTTTTGATATGGTGCGTAGGGTGCGCCCAAAGGTGAAGGTTCCCATGGTGTTTATGACGTATGCCAATGTGGTCTTTTCCTATGGAACGGAGCGTTTCCTCTCCACTGCTGCAGCGATAGGAATGGACGGCATTATCCTGCCCGACGTGCCTTATGAGGAGAAGGCGGATTTTGCCCCTGCTTGTGAAAGATACGGGCTGGATTTCATCTCTCTCATAGCCCCCACCTCCAAAGAACGGATCGCTATGATTGCGAAGGAGGCCAGCGGTTTCCTGTACTGTGTTTCCTCCTTGGGGGTTACAGGGATCCGCAGCAGCATCACTTCGGATATCGGCGCCATGATGGAGCTTGTGCGTTCCGCTGCAAAGCTGCCGGCTGCCATTGGTTTTGGCATCGCCACTCCGGAGCAGGCGGAAAACATGGCCCGGTATGGCGACGGCGTAATCGTAGGCTCTGCCATTGTAAAGCTGATTGCGGAGCACGGCCGGGAAGCAGAGCCATATCTTTCTGCTTATGTGCGCTCCATGAAGGAGGCTGTGTCGCGGACGCAAGAATAAAAAGGGATAGAATGCTTTTTTTGCCGCGGTTTCCACAGAGAGACTTGCCGGCATAGTAAAAAGAAAAAGGATCGCATCTCACCCTTTTTATGGAGTGGTCGTTGAGGCCATATAAATATGGAAAAAGCCCTTTCGAAAGTTTTCCGAAAGGGCTTTTTTATCCGCCGTAAAGCCGCTCCCCAGCTTTTCAGCCAGCGCCTTCAGCTCTTTCTCCG
>URRG01000185.1 GCA_900550095.1 uncultured Oscillospiraceae bacterium | reverse complement strand
TGCCGGGCTGCCCTGCATCTGGGCTTCGACGCCGCCGGCGCTTATGAGACCAATTTCATTGAAGAGGGCGCAGAAGCGCTTGAGATAGCCGGTAAAGCGCTGGAACTGGAATTTGCTCCCTTCCAGGTGCGCACTCTTCGGATCTTTCCCCGGTAAGGAGAGTGCCCCATGAAAAAAATTGCCAGCTTTTGTGTGAATCATGACCTGCTGACGCCGGGGATTTATCTTTCCCGGATCGACGGGGAGGTCGTGACCTACGATATCCGTATGGTGAAGCCAAATTGCCCGCCGTATCTGCCCAACGGAGCTCTGCATACCTTGGAGCATCTCTTTGCGACTTATGCCCGGAACTCGGAGTATTCGGAGCAAGTAGTCTATTTTGGCCCTATGGGCTGCAGGACGGGGTTTTATTTCCTTGTGACGGGTATGACCCACGAACAGGCAATCAGCCTTATTCAAAGCTGTTTCCGCTGGATCGCTTCTTATGAAGGGGAAATCCCCGGGGCGTCCAGCTCTGAGGAGTGCGGAAATTACCTGGAGCATGATCTTCCTGAAGCGAAAAAATGGGCTTCGTCGTTTCTGCCTGTGATCGAGGATTGGGGCGAAGCGGATTTAGTGTACACAACGTGATCGGATTGATTTTATTCTCAATCGCATAAAACGTGGTAAAGGCCTCCCGAGACGTCGTTTCCGGGAGGCCTTTATTTGCCGCGGAACCAGATCGCTTATAAATTTTTTGTTGAATATTGAAATTATTGGCAAACTTCGATATACTGAAATCATGGTGATTGCAAAAAAGAGGAGGAGATCGAATGAAAAAGGGAAGCCCGCTTGCGCTGCTGCCTATTCTGGTATTTCTGCTTGTGTTTATAGGCAGCGGAATTGTATTCGCTGATTTTTACGCCATGCCCGCAGTGGTAGGGTTTGTGATCGCCTTGGTGGTGGCGTTTCTTCAGAATCCGAAGCGTTCGTTTGCTCAGAAGCTGGTGGATGTAACCCGGAATATGGGCGATGAGAACGTAATGGTCATGTGTCTGGTGTTCATCCTGGCGGGAGCCTTTTCCGGTTCCGTGCAGGCTGCCGGCGGAGTGGACAGTACTGTGAATTTCGGCCTTTCGATCCTGCCTCCTTCGGTAGCCGTGGCGGGACTTTTCGTGATCGGATGCTTTATTTCCACCGCTATGGGCACTTCCGTGGGGACGATCGCGGCCCTGGCCCCTATAGCTGTGGGAATCAGCGAGAAAACAGGGATCACGGGGGCTTTATGCTTAGGAGCGGTAGTTTCCGGGGCTATGTTCGGAGACAACCTTTCCATGATTTCGGATACGACTATAGCGGCCACAAGGACCCAGGGCTGCGGTATGAAGGATAAATTCCGGGAGAACATCAAGATCGTCCTGCCGGCGGCTGTGATTACGCTGGTCCTGTTCCTGATTCTGGCAAGCGGAAGCGATTTCCGGGTAACGGAAGATCTCTCTTATAACCTCTTTGAGATTCTTCCTTACTTGGTCGTTCTGGTAGGCGCTTTGGCGGGCATGAATGTATTTGCCGTCCTGGTGATGGGTACTGTACTCTCTTTGATAGTGGGCGTTTCTACGGGAAACATTTTGTGGAAAGACATTTTCACCGTTATGTTTCAGGGACCGGATGGCGAGGGCGGCATTCAGAGCATGTATGACATTACCGTGATTTCCATTGTAGTGGCCGGAATCATCGGTTTGGTGAAGGCTAACGGCGGGATCGACTTCATTCTCAGCAGTATCCGGCGCCATGTGCATACAAAGAAGGGCGCGCAGCTGGGGATCGCGGCGCTGAGTTCTCTCGTGGATATTTCCACTGCCAATAATACCGTAGCTATTGTGATGGCTGGCCCTATCGCCAAGGACATTTCCGAAGAGTTTGCTATTCCACCCCGCAGGACGGCGGCGCTTCTGGATATTTTCACGTCTGTCTGGCAGGGTCTGATTCCCTATGGAGCGCAGCTGCTCTATGCATGCAGCGGTGCGGCAGCTTTGGCTCTGACGCCGGTGGATCTGCTCCCGTATTTGTTTTATCCGATTTTGATGGGGATCAGTACGGTCCTCTTTATCCTCTTTGAGGGCATCTTCCGCAGAAAAAAGACGGCGGCAAAGGAATCTGAACAGTAAGAAGCAGAGAAGAGAGGTTCGAAATGCAGTATGCTGTTTCGGCAGTGGAAAGCTGAACAGGAACGATTTACAGTGCCGTATCTGCATAAGGAAACACAAAGGGACTGGCTGGGAGTTTTTATAGTGAAGCCATACTGATACGCCGAAGTATAAGAAGAGATCATATATGGAAGACCCGCTATGGCGCTTTCAGGAATGAAAGACGATAGCGGGCTTTTATTTTTCCGAAATATTTTCATACAATATCGTATTGTGCGGCGCAGAACGTTTGGCCCTCGACGTATTCTCCGGTCATGGCGAATCATTATACCTCATGGAGCCGGTTATGCAGAGTCGCGTTTCAGCGTTCTGCATCCGCTCCGAGGGCATAGCTGCGCTGTTTCGCTGCTTTTGAAAAGCGTTTCTGCTGTCAGTGATTTGCCATATATTGCGGAGGGAAAATGATGGATAGCCTGGTTTTTTCAGCCATCCGGGTTATACCTCTTGCAAATGCCGGAAAGGTATTGTATAATAAAACAAACTGTTACAACTTTGTAACTTTTGAGAAGCGAGGTTCAGACAATGCAGAATAGAAAAAATGCGGCTTTACGGATTCTTCCGGCGGCTAAGAACGGTCTGCTTGCCTTTTCCAGATTTGTATATGTGGTGGGGATCCAATCCATCCGGATTCTGAAACGTGTTTCCAGAAGGACCGCGCGCTTTTTGAGGCCCTTTTTTCGGTTTCTCAAGAGGCTTTATAGAGCGACTCTGGGGAAGCAGGCGGAAAAAATCCGCAAGGAGCTTCGTTCTCTCCGCCACGGCTTTTCGATTGCCTGGGAGAGAATTCGAAAAGCCCGTTCGAAAGGGGCCCTGCGGGCAGCGGGCGAGTCGTTTCTAGTGACGGGCAGAGGGCTGGTTCGGCACAGAAATATCGTGGGGCTGCTCTTCAATATTGCGGCTCCTGTAGCCGCTCTGTTTCTGCTGGTGCATACCGTCCAATACTGGAACAGCTTGGAATTTGGGCTCTCTTTGAGGTATGGAGATGAGACGATAGCGACCATCCGCGACGAGCAGGTGTTCGATCAGGCGATCGAAATGGTTTCGGAACGTATGGTACACGACACTGCCCCGGAAAATGGCGAATCTGTTTCCTTGACGCCTGTTTTCTCCCTGAAGGTGATGAATTCTTCCGGCTATACGGAGGCTGCCGACGTATGCGACCTTTTGATCCGGCAGAGCAACGGGATCATTGAGGAGGCCACAGGCCTTTATATGGATGGGGAACTGATCGGTGCAGTCCGCAGCAGTGCGGATCTGAACCACATGCTTTCCGGCATATTGGAAGAAGCTGTGGGCGGCGATACAGAGTGCGAGGCCTCTTTCCTGCAGGATGTGGAAATGGTGACGGGGCTTTTCCCGACTTCCGCAGTTATTTCGGCGGATGAGATGAAGCGATTCCTTACCGCAAATGAAACGGAAGAGGTTTCCTACACAGTAAAGGACGGAGACACTCCGATTACGATTGCCCACGAGCACGGCCTTACGCTGGACGAGCTCAATGAGCTCAACGGAGGCAATGTGGAAAAGCTCATGTTCGCGGGCACCGAGCTTACCCTGCAGAGGGAAGTGCCTAGGCTGAGCGTACAGATCACAAAGACCGAAACATATGAGACGGCTATTCCCTTTGAGACGATTACAAAAAAAGATGATACGCAGTATACCGATTATTCCAAGGTGACACAGCAAGGCGAGAATGGTCTGCAAAAAAAGGTGGACAAGGTCACGTATGTGAACGGCGCCGAGACGAAGCGGGAGAATGTTTCTTCCACTGTTCTGGAAGAACCTACGGATAAGATTATTGTCACAGGCACGAAAAAGCGCCCCTTGTATACGGGCCCCGGCGAGAGCAGCGGAAAATTCCAGTGGCCGGCGCCTTCCCTGAAGATTATCACCACTAATTTTGAATACAGATGGGGCAGCTTTCACCCTGCTTTGGATATTTCCGGCTACAGCGCTTACGGAAAATCCATCGTAGCGGCAGACGGAGGAACGGTCGTGGCTTCCGGCTGGGGGAACGGTTACGGCAACCGGATCATCATCGACCACGGGAACGGTTACAGAACTCTCTATGCCCATTGCAGTGAGCTTCTGGTGTCTACGGGAACCAAGGTGAGCAAAGGGCAGCTGATCGCCCGTGTGGGAAGCACCGGCAATTCTACCGGTCCGCATCTGCATTTCGAGGTGATTCTGAATGGAGCAAAACAAAACCCCCTGAATTATGTGAGCCCATAAAGAAAAAAGGAAATGCGGATTAGCCGAGGTGCGATAACGAAGGAAATATGTAAGGTGGCGGTGCAGCCGGAGGGCTGTGCCGCCGCTTTGCGTTGTCAGGCTGTTTTCTTCTTTCGGTTTTGCATACCGAGCCTGCCGTCGAGGGCAACGCAGTCCTCATCGGCACTATTGATAATACCCGCAGCCTTGTAGTAAATCTCAATCTTCTGCTTTCTGTGGCCGCTGTTCTTGTCCGGAGCGTGTACCACGATTTTGTCAACCAGATCATTCAGGATTTCCGCCGTGAGTTCTTGGGGATCAGTGTACTTGCGAACATTCTTCAGGAACTGCTGAAGGTCGTGCTGTTCCTGTTCCACACACGCTTTTTGCTGCGGTAATTCTTAGAGGTTGTCTTGAAGTTTTCGGTATGCCCGATATATTCCAACTTCTCTAAAATCCCCGCAACGGTTTTCTGCGCCCATTTGTACGGTTCGGCAGGAAGCAGTGTTCCATCCTTTTGCGCCTTGTATGCCGTTGGAGTAAGCACTTTTTCCGCTTTCAGCTTCTTAGCGATCTGCGTAGGCCCAAGCCCGTCATAGCACAGCTTGAAGATATACCGCACGGTTTGCGCCGCTTCTTCGTCAATCAGCCATTTGTCCCTATCTTCGGTGTCTTTGATAAATCCAAATGGCGGATTGGTCGTCAGGTGTTTTCCGCTTTCGCCTTTCATTCGGAAAGTGGACTTGATTTTCTTGGCGGTATCTCTGGCATAGAGTTCATTGCAGAAGTTGCGGATCGGCGTCATATCAAATTCCGTTTGTACGGCGGAATCTACATTGTCGTTGACAGCGATAAACCGCACATCATTTTCGGGGAATACAATATCGGTGTACATCCCGACCTGCAAATAGTTCCTGCCAAGCCGGGACATATCTTTGACGATAACTGTTCCTACCTTGCCGCTTTCAATC
>URRG01000184.1 GCA_900550095.1 uncultured Oscillospiraceae bacterium | reverse complement strand
ATAAGGAGGCCGGTATTTACGCTATGTTCGGCTTCCTGGCTCTATATGATCTTACGGGGGAGAAAAAGTGGCTGGAGGCGGCCAGGGGGGCAGCGGATTACACTGAAACCTGGACGATGAAATGGAGCTACCCCGTGTATGTAACGATCCATCCCCATTCCTTTGAAACGCGGGATCTGACGGGCCAGAGCTTTATCGCAACGGGGCATTCCGCGATCGATATGTATATGGCGGCGTGTTCCTACACCTATTACCGGCTGTATCTCCTCACAGGGGAAAAGCATTATCTGGAATTTGCCCGGTTCTGTCATAAGAATCCCCGGCAGCACACGGATGTGGACGGCAGCATAGGCTACAGATACCGGGGGATGACCCATGAGGCTACCCAGTGCTATACACAGGTGCAGTGGAGAGCGGATTCAAACGTCCTGTTCACCAGCTACACGCAGATCGAGCCTATTCTCCGTATGCTGGATACCTTTGACGCCTACGAAATCGAGGAAGCAGAAGCTCTTCCTTTGGAGGAAAGACTTCTCCGCAACCGGATCTATGACGGTTACGGAAAGGGGAGGTAGACTGGTTTTCTCCATGCCTGCCGGGAGGGCAGAGGCCTCAAACTGTAATAATAGGAAAATCCCCCGGCTCTGCCGGGGGATTTCTTGGTTTGCAGGCTTGCGGATATATGGTAAGAGGGACAGGGAAACTGGGACTCATTTTTATTTCAGGGCTTTTTCCAGCGCGTCCACCAGAAGGCGTAGGGTTTTGATACGGGCATACCGCTTATCATTGGATTCGATCACATACCAGGGGGCGTACTCTGTGCTGGTTTTTTTCAGCATTTCGTCCGCCGCTTCCTCATAGGCAGGCCATTTTTCCCGATTTCGCCAGTCCTCATCGGTGATCTTCCACTGCTTTTCGGGGGTATTCTGCCGGTCCTCGAACCGTTTCAGCTGCGTATCTTTATCGATATGGATCCAGAATTTCAGAATGACGGCCCCCCAGTCGGCGAGCTCTTTTTCGAACTCGTTGATTTCATTATAGGCCCTCTTCCACTCCGTTTCCGTGCAGAAGCCTTCGACCCGCTCCACCAGCACTCTGCCGTACCAGGTACGGTCAAATACGACGATGTGGCCGTCTTTGGGCAGGCGGGTCCAGAAGCGCCACAGATAGTGGCGGGCCTTTTCATGGGGTTCCGGGCTTGCGATGGGATGCACTTCAAAACCGCGGGGATCCAGCGCGCCGGTAATGCGGCGTATGTTGCCGCCCTTCCCGGCGGCGTCCCAGCCCTCATAGGCCAGGATAACGGGGATCTTCTTGCGGTAAAGCTTGTTGTGCAGCTCCCGAAGGCGGTTCTGCAGGGACTTGAGCTGAACCTCGTACTCTGTTTCTTCGATGGTTTTATCCGGATCCACTTTGCGCAGGGCTTTCATTTTCAGAAGCGGGAAGTCCCCCGGACGGGCATCTGCCTGGGGAACGCCCTCTTTCAGAGCCTTTTGGATGGAGGAAACCAGAAGGGCTGTGAGATCGCAGGCGGCGTCCGCCCGGCTGTTTCCATCGATGATATGCCAGGGGGCCCATGGGGTGGACGTTGCTTCTATATACCGGTCAAAATCCTTCAAACAGTCATCGTAATGGAGATTCTGCCACCTGTCGTGAACGCTTACGCGCCAGGCGGTATTTTTATCGTCCCCCAGCTTTTCCAGCCGCTTTCTCTGCTCCTTGCGGGAGACATGGAGAAAAACCTTCAGCAGAAGATAGCCGTTATCCGCAAGCTGGCGCTCAAAAGTGTTGATACTGGCGATGCGGGCCTTGTAGGCTTTTTTGCCAAGCTCGTCCCGTTCGGAGGCCCTGACGGTCTCCTGCATCCAGCCTGTGTCAAAAAAGGTGAGTTTTCCCGCCTCCGAGATCCTGCTGAAGTACTTCCACAGGAAAGGCTTGCGGGTTTCTTCTCCAGGAGAGGAGCCTTTAGTAGCCACCTTGTAGAAGCGCGGATCCAGCTCCCGGATCGTACGGCCGATCAGCCCGCCTTTTCCCGCCGCGCCCCATCCCTCCAGCAGTACGATTACAGGGAGCTTATGATTTTTCAGCTTGATCTGCAGGGAAGACAGCGTTTCCCGCAGATTCTTTGCATCGGGACGCTCTTCTTCCTGAAAATTATCTTTTCGTTTTCCTTTGCGACATTCTTCGAATTCTTTCAGCATACTCTTCACAACCCTTTCTGCCGCATATATGTGGAATTGCGTTCCAGAAATGTCAGGTATGATACGAGGGTACAAACAGTATGTTTATTTTACACCTTTTCAGGAAAAAAAGATAGAAGCTTAAAAAATTTTTTCTGCTGTTATCCCTGTGCTGAAGCAGATGTATCTTTTGCATAAAAATCCGGGTTTTCTTCACTGCCCTTCCATTTGAATTTTGAAGCGAGAAGACTGACGGCAAAGCAAAGGAACAGAGAGACGAGCATAGCGGCGCAGGCGTATATGGGGCCGTCAGGCGTTTTGAAACCGGAAAGGGCGACGGGGATGAACGAGGTGCAGAAACCGCCCAGCATCCCGGCCCAGGCTCCGGCACGGTTGATTTTTTTCCAGTAAAGGGAAATCATATAGGGGGCCAGGAAGGAACCGGAGATGATCCCCCAGGAATAACTCATCATTTCCAGAATGGGAGTAGGGTAATTGGCTACCAGATAGGAACCCGCCACAAAGAACAGACAGAGCAAACGAGTGAGCATGGCAAGACTCTGATCTTTTATTTGCGGGCGGATACGGTCTTTTACCAGATCCATGGAAAGAGTGGAACAGGCCGTCAGCGTAATGCTGGAAAGGGTGGAGACAGAGGCGGAGATGAGCAGCACCAGCACGATTCCAACCAGGATATCCGGCAGATTGGACATATTGAGCATATTGGGGACCAAGTAATCCTTTCCGCCCTCCGGAAGCCGGCTGCCGAAAAAGAGATGGGAAAAGGAACCGATGAAATAGCCGCCTCCTGCTACAAGAAAGGCGAAGAGAGTCGAGATCACGGTGCCGCGCCTGACCTCCTTTTCATCCCGGATTCCGTAATACTTGTGGATCATCTGAGGAAGGCCCCAGGTGCCGAAGCTGGTCATGAGGATCGTGGCTATCAGAGAGACGGCGGCTTGCGGGGTCATAGGAGTCATTCCGTTCTGCTGCATATACTCTGTCATACGAATAAAGCCATTTGAAAGCCCGCCCACCTTTGGAGAAGCGACTACCATAATGAGGAGTGCCGCGACGCCGAACATCATCACGATGCCCTGCACGAAATCCGCTTTCAGAGTGGCCATATAGCCGCCGAGCACAAGCACCACGGCGGAGGCGATCGCTATAAGTATCATGCATACCTGTTCGTCTATATTGAGAAGCACGGAGCATACACTGGTAAGCCCCTTATAGACGGACGCCGAATAGGGCAGAAGGAAAATGAAGATCACTATGCAGGAGAACAGCTTCATTCCCCGGCTGTGGAACCGCTTTTCGAATAGCTGGGGCATGGATTTGATTTTGAGCCTGCGGGTGGTTTCGCGCGTCCTCCCCGCCAGAACCTTCCAGGCAAGATAAGAGCCGATCACAGCGTTCCCAATTCCCACGAGAGTGGAAAAAAGGCCGAAAGACCAGCCCGAACCGCCGGAATAGCCGATGAACATAACGGCGGAAAAATATGCCGTCCCGTAAGAGAGGGCCGAGATCCAGGCTCCGGCGTTGCGCCCTCCCACGGTAAAATCCGTCATTCCGCCGCCTTTCTTCGAATTCAGGATGCCGACAGCCAGCATAAAAACCGCGTATATGCCAATGACAACCCAAATCGTCAATTCTTTAGACATGTAGCTCCTCCTTGCTTGTTTTATCAATTTAAAGCGTTGCGCTTTAAACCGTCAATTACAAAAAGATGCTGTCAGTATACCAGATCATTTCCTAAAAAGCAACCATATTTTCTGTTTTGTGCATTGAAAACCGGGCATAGAAGAAGACGGCCGGGGCCGCCCATTCAGGCGTTCAGCCGTCTGAGGATACGGCGGCTGTTGCCGCCGGAAAACTGCGGAATCCGGTGAATCACGGAAGAAGGAAGCCTCTGCGGATGGAATCTTCTATCATGTACTCTACGGCGGGCCACAGCTTCGGCATAGCGCCGCGAAGAATCTCCATTCGTTTGTATACCTGCTCAGAGCGTACGCGCCCTTCTTTCCAGGTATAGCCTTCCGTCATGTAGTTGTGCAGAAAGGGCTGAAACCGGTCAATCGCGGCGGCATACTTGGCTTCCGGTGTTTCCATCCTGTCAAATTCTTCCCACAGTGTACGGAATTCAGCCCCCTGTTCTTCCGGAAGAAGAGAGAAGAGCATGTCTGCGGCGGAGATTTCCCGGCTGTTTTTATCCTCATGTCCTTTTGTGTCATATGCGAAGGTATCCCCTGCGTATATTTCTACCAAATCGTGAAGCAGCGCCATGCGCAGGATTTTGCATTCGTCCAGATTATTTGTATCCGCGTATTCAAGCAGGGTCATTGCCATCAAGGCAAAGTGCCAGGAGTGTTCTGCGTCGTTTTCCCGCCGGGAGGCATCCATCAGAACGGTGTGCCGGAGGATTTTTTTCATTTTGTCGCATTCGATCAAAAACGCAAGCTGACGTTTCAGCCGATTCATATCCATTCTATAAAACCCCTCTTTTTGTTTTCTTTATGTTGTTAAAAATCCGAATATGGATTTGAAAAGGATACCAGATCAAGTGAGAAAATACAAGCACATTTGCTTTCCGAAAAAACAGGATATTGTGGAACAAGAGAGTATGTGGTACAGTGAGCGTATACAAAAATATGGATATATGAAAAAGAAATACACAAAAATTATAAACTAGATTGCTAATTAGAAAACAAAGTGGTATACTCTGAAATGATAACAGAAGGGCCCAAAAAGAAAGGAGAAGTTGTATGCAGAATCGTATCGTTGTAAAAACACAGAAAATCCGCTTTCCGGTTGCGGAAGATTTGTACGGCCTCTTTTTTGAGGATATCAACAGGGCGGGAGACGGCGGCCTTTACCCGGAGATGATTCGGAACCGTTCTTTTGAGGATTCTCTCACCCCCGGCGGATGCCGTGTGGAAGGGGATGGGGCTGTTTTTAAAAACCGCGGCGGCTGGCCGGGGGCTTTCAACCATGGCGAAGGAATGGACGATTGGGCCAAAGCTGTGCCGTATACGCCGGTTCCAGGCTGGTATACGCAGGGGGCTTCCATGGAACTGGAACAGAAGGAGACCCTGAATGAAAAAAGGGAGGCGGCTCTCCGTGTCCGCTATACGGCGGGAGGCAGTCTGTGGAATATCGGATATGCCGGCGTGCCTATCCGGAACGGAGCCTCGTATTCTCTCTATATGTTTG
>URRG01000183.1 GCA_900550095.1 uncultured Oscillospiraceae bacterium | reverse complement strand
ACCCCGCCGGTGGGCGGAGCCTGCCCCAGCCCGATGCAGGGGCCGCAGCCGCACTCCATAATCCGCGCCCCGGCCCTGATAAATTGGCCGATGGAGCCGTCCTCCAGAAGCATCTGGTAAACCTGACGGTTGCTCGGAGACACCAGCAGGTTCACATCCGGGTGCACCCTGCGTCCTTCCAGCACCCGAGCGGCCCGGGCCAAGTCATAGTAAGAGCCGTTGGTACAGCTGCCGATGTAGACCTGATCAACCTTCACCGGGCCTGCTTCCCGGACGCTCTTCACCTGGTCGGGCATAGGCGGAACGGCCACGGAGGGCACGATGCGGCTCAAATCCAGCGTCAGGCGCAACTCGTACACGGCCCCGGGATCCGCCACCAGCTCCAGATAGTCCTCCTCCCGGCCCTGTGCCTTCAGGAACCGCCGCACCGCCTCGTCCGCCGGGAACACGGAGGAGGTCGCCCCCATCTCCGCCCCCATGTTGGCGATGGTGGCCCGCTGGGGAACCGAGAGGTTTTCCACTCCCTCCCCAAAATATTCCAAAACCTTGCCCACGCCGCCCTTCACGGAGAGCTGTTTGAGCAGCCAGAGCGCCGCATCCTTGGCGGACACGCCGGGCTTAAGCCTTCCTTTCACCTCCACGCCGATAACCGCGGGCATCTTAAGCTCCATGGGCTCCCCACCCATGATGGCGCTGACGTCCAGGCCGCCCAGACCCACGCCCAGCATCCCCAGCGCTCCGGCCGTGGCGCTGTGGCTGTCCGCCCCGGCCAGCACGGTGCCTGGGCGGCACGGGAAAGGACCACGGAAAACGCCACCCCACCCTTGGCGACAATGTGCTTGTGGGCGCCGGGGCCAAAGTCCTCGGCCCCTTTACCGTGGGGAACAACGCCCGGGTCGCCGCGGGAGCCGTGGTGCTGGACGAGGTCCCGCCCGATTCCACCGCGGTGGGCGTCCCCGCCCGCATAGTACGCCTCAACGGCGAGCGTCCTGCCGCAAACACAAACCTGGACCAGATCCATGTGGGCGACCCTGTGGCGCAGGAATTCTGCCGTCTGCATATGGATCTGGAAAGACTCCAGAGGATCCTCGGGCAGGAACCTGTTCCCTATCATACCACAGGGGGAAAGGATACGAAAAACTGACGTCGGTTTTCCCGGGCAGCCGGCTTTTTCCGTCCTCAGCGCCGCCCTTCTATTCCGTCCCCCCTGAAAAACAGTACTGCCGAAAAAGGGGAAAGGCAAATTTCGAGGCCCCTTTCCCCTTTTTCTATGGTATACTAAGAGCAGAAAACAGCGGTTCCGGCAAACGTCTGCACATAGGAGCCTATTTCAGGACTTTCGGGCAGCACGGTCTATGCAAAAGGCGAACCTCCCCGGCAGTATGCTTCCGCCGGAGGCCCTCCCGAGCAAAGCCGAAGGCACAGGCGGAGTTCCGCCGCGCCGCTTTAACCGCTTTAGTTATTTTACAGTGAGAAGCAGAATACAGGATCGAAAAATAATCAGCAAGAAGGAGAACAGCAGCATGAAAATCTATAACACCCTCACCAGGCAGAAGGAGGAGTTCGTCCCTCTCCGCGAAAACGAACCCCTGATTTACGCCTGCGGCCCCACCGTATACAATTATATCCACATCGGAAACGCCCGGCCTATCTGTGTGTTCGACGTCCTGCGCCGGTATATGGAATACAGGGGGATGAAAGTGAAGTTTGTGCAGAACTTTACCGACATCGACGATAAGATCATCCGCAAGGCCAACGAAGAGGGCAGCGACTATCTCACCGTTTCCCGCCGCTTTATCGAGGAATACAAGAAGGATGCAGAGGGCCTCAACGTGCGCCCGGCCACCATCCACCCCAAGGCCACGGAAAACATAGACGAGATCATCAGCATCATCTCCACCCTGGTGGAAAAGGGCTACGCCTACGCCGCCGAAAACGGGGACGTATATTTCCGCACCCTGAAGGACACAGAATACGGCAAGCTCTCGCACCAGCCTTTGGAGGAACTGCAGGCCGGCGCCCGAATCGCCACCGGGGAGATCAAGGAAGACGCCATGGATTTCGCCCTCTGGAAGGCCGCCAAGCCCGGCGAACCCAGCTGGCCCTCCCCCTGGAGCGAAGGCCGACCTGGCTGGCACATCGAGTGCTCCGCCATGGCCCGCCGGTATTTGGGGAAAACCATCGATATCCACTGCGGCGGCCAGGATCTCATCTTCCCCCACCATGAAAACGAGATCGCCCAGAGCGAATGCTGCAACGGCGTCCCCTTCGCCCGCTACTGGATGCACAACGGCTACATCAATGTGGACAACCGCAAGATGAGCAAGAGCCTGAACAATTTCTTCACAGTAAGGGACGTGGCCGAAAAATA
Organism: uncultured Oscillospiraceae bacterium; assembly: GCA_900550095.1. Lineage (GTDB taxonomy): Bacteria > Bacillota > Clostridia > Oscillospirales > Acutalibacteraceae > UMGS1264. Next base: position 3,033 of record URRG01000183.1, on the reverse strand, counting down.
CGGCTACGAACCCATCCGCTATCTGATGGTAGCCTCCCATTACCGCACGCCCATCAATTACAGCGCCGAGGTCATCGAGCAGTGCCGCGCCGGGCTGGACCGCCTCTATAACTGCAAGGAAAATCTGGAATTCCTCCTCTCTCACGGACAGGAGGGCCTGAAGGAAGGCGAAGCGGAGGCCTTTGCCCGCTTCACCGCCCACCGGGACCGCTTTATAGAGGCCATGGAGGACGATCTCAACACGGCGGACGCTCTCTCCTGCCTCTTCGACCTGGCCAGGGACATCAACTCCGCCATGACGGCGGAGGCCCAGCCCAGCCGGGATTTCACAGAAAAGACCCTGAAGCTGTATATGGAGCTGGCGGACGTGCTGGGGCTTCTCTATCAGAAAAAGGAATCCTCTCTGGACGCAGAGATCGAGGCCCTTATCGAAAAGCGTGCCGAAGCCCGGAAAAACAAGGATTGGGCCACCGCCGACGCCATCCGCGACGAGCTCAAAGCCCGGCATATCGTGCTGAAGGACACTCCCCAAGGCGTAAAATGGAGCATTGAGGAATAAGAGGTCTGTGCAGCAAGACACGCCGAACGGCATATGTCCCTCCGGCCCGCATATCCGCCGTCCAAGCGCCCGGCGGCCAACGGCGCCGTTTCCGTTAGAGCTCCCGTCCGGGCGGGCCGAACACCGGCCCGGATGATTCCCGCGGCCATGCGGACAAAAGGCCGAACAGATCGTAGGACTGCAGATCCGCAGGGCAGCAGAGCAGACAGAGCAGACAGGACGGCAGAGCTGGAGGATCGGCATCGCCGTATATCCGGCAGTCTGGACTGACATTCACCCGCTCAAACATCCGAACTGCCGGACGGTCTGAGAGTCTCCCCGGCAACCGGCAACAAACGGCAGGACGGCTGGACAGAAGACAGACCGGCAAGCTATGGTCACGATACCCCCATCCGCAGCCGGCCGTAAAACGCCGGCTGTTTCCGCGCCGGCCCTTCCGCTGCATGCGGTCTTCTGCCGCTCTGTCCCCTTTCAAGTGTTAACGCCTTTTTCCTTATCAAAAGCGGTCTGAAGGCAACATAGGGGCGTTTGTGCACCGAAGAAGTTTCCCGAACCTGAAAGGGCCTCGGCCCTTCTGCGCCCCCTTAGGCCGGAACCCACACTGAAAATGCGCCGCGTCCAAAAGAACCCGCTACAGGCGTCCGGAAAGATCATCTACAGCGGAAAGGAAAAAATCCATCATGGGCAAGAACAAAGGTAAGCATAAAGAACAGACAGAAAAGACAAACGCCATGCGTCTTTTGGAGGCGGCGGGGATTTCTTACGCCTGCCACTTTTACGAGCATGGGAAGGAGGCTGTGGACGGCCTTTCCGTGGCGAAGCAAACCGGCCAGAATCCGGAACAGGTGTTCAAAACCCTGGTGACCCGGAGCGGGAACGAATTTTTCGTATTCGTGATACCTGTGGCTCTGGAGCTCGATCTGAAGGCCGCGGCCCGGACCGCCGGAGTCAAGAGCATAGAGATGCTCCATGTGAACGAACTTCTGAAAACAACCGGCTATATCCGCGGCGGATGTTCCCCTATCGGCATGAAAAAGCTTTTCCCCACTTTTCTCCATGAAAGCTGTCTCTGCTTTGATACGATCCTGGTTAGCGGCGGAAAAATCGGCGTCCAGGTGGAGATTTCCCCTTCGGAGCTTCTGCGGATCACAAAGGGAAAAACGGCTCCTGTCGCCGTGTGAGCGGCTTATACGGTTTCTGCGTCTTCTGCCGCGGCCCTGTACGTATCTTCCTCTATCTGTCCCGCACACCCGTGCCGGCCTGCCAGATATCGCGCAGAAGAAGAAAAGCCCTGTACAGCCCCGCAGAAAAGCTTCTTCAGCCCAGGAAACCGAAGAAACGCGTGTCACTGACAGGATAGTTTTCACAAACGCCATACTATAAACGGAAAGGGCCCTGGACTCCGCAGCAAGCCGGAAATCCAGGCCCTTTTCCTTTTCTCTTTATTCTGTTTGCCCGCCCTTTTATAATCGTTTTTGACGTTTCTACGGGTCCCATCCCCGCTCATCTGCGTTTTCTGCCCTTTCTGTATCTTTGTATCAGTTTTACGTATATGCCTTGTTGTACGGTACTGCATACAGAAATTTTATGATTTTAGATTTACTACGTTCTGCTGTGGAAAAGGGAGTCTCTCACGTCTCTCCTGCTGCCTTTTGCTTTCTGAGGGGTTTTTCCGGGGTGCGGGGAACTCTTCCATAGGCTCTATCCTTATATTCCAGTATCCGCTCTTCCTGCCTGCCCAGAAGCTCGTCCAAAGTGACTCCATAAAAATCGGCCAGCACAAGGAGCCCGCTCAGATCCGGCTGGCTTTTCCCAATTTCATAACAAGCGTATGCAGAGCGGTCCACTTGCAGCAGAGCGGCTATTTCTCTCTGGGTAAACCCCCTGCTTTTCCGAAGCAGCTTTAGTCTCTCTGCAAACTCCTTGCGGACGACCCTGCGGAATTCTGCATAATCCTGGTCCATCACCATTCTCAACACTTCCTCTCTTTACTGATTCTGAACTGTCGTGTTTCTCCTGCTGCATCATAAAGGCAGATCTCCGCATATTCCGCCGGGCACAGCGGCCATTTCACCCTATCTTGGTGTATGTGTTTTCTATATATACTATATATTTAATTAAAAGTGATATTACTTCACTTTTTAATCAATTATTGTCATTTTACTCCATTTACCGAATATAGTCACGCATTATTTAGCGAAAGAAGTAGAATTTTACATATATGTATATTACAGTTGCAAAATATCTGTTTTTCCTATAAAACCGGAGAAATCTGTCTTTCTCTATGAAGTCCTTTTCCAACCGGATTTCCATCTTTCCCGCTCGAATCTGATTTCCAAAAAAAGTTTGCGCTGTTCAGCACTGATGAAATATTTTTCTATACCATATGTATATTTTTGAGAGAATAGTACACAAATGGAATTTCTATGAAATAATGAAGGCTTACTGTGATTATGACTTTGATGGACCATACA
>URRG01000182.1 GCA_900550095.1 uncultured Oscillospiraceae bacterium | reverse complement strand
AGCCGCCTTCCGGAAACAGGCGTATCGAATCTCCCGCCCGGCTTCTTCCAAAGAAAGCCCCTCTTTCTGTGAAAAAGCCTTCACATCTTTTCGGAAAATCTGCAGCGGGATCCCTCTTCCCCGGCAGAATTCCTCCGCCGTCCTTTGATCTCTCTCACTCTCTTCCCCTCGAAGGAGATGGTTTATATGCACGGCGGAAACAGAGATCGTATATTCTTCCCTGTGTTCCCACAGAAAATGCAGGAGAACGGTGGAATCCGCCCCGCCTGAAAAACCGCAGAGCACTCTCGCGCCGGCCGGAAGCATGGAAAATCCCTTAATCCGGCTGCGGATCTTCCCTTCGATCTCAACGATGTCCGCTTCAATACTCACTGCGTACAACCTCCTGGGCCGTAAAGCGCATGAATTCGCCCTGCCAGTGCAAGGGGACCGTCTTGGTTTCGCCATGCCGGTTCTTCGCCACGATACACTCGCCGGAGTTCTTGTCGCTTTCCTCATTGGGCCCCTTCTCGCTGGAGTAATAATCCTCGCGGTAGAGAAACAAAACGATATCCGCATCCTGCTCGATAGAGCCGGAGTCCCGCAGGTCGGAAAGCATGGGCCGATGGTTGCCCGCTCTCTTCTCGCTGTCTCGGGCAAGCTGAGAAAGAGCGAGAACGGGGATATTCAGCTCCTTCGCCATCACCTTGAGACCGCGGGTGATCTCCGAAATCTCCTGGACGCGGTTTCCCTCGTTTTTCCGATTCGCACTGGACATCAGCTGCAGATAGTCGATGATCACCAGATCCACATCCCGAAGCCTGCGGAGTTTGGCTTTTATCTCCGGGACCGTAATCGAGGGAGTGTCATCCAAATAGATTTTCGTCTTGGAAAGTATATCGCCCGCTTCGATCAGACGGACCCATTCATCCTCCTCCAGCTTGCCCGTGCGCAGCTTGGTGCCGCCCACCAGCGCCTCTGTGGAAAGCAGGCGGGAACAGAGCTGTTCCTTGCCCATTTCCAGGGAAAATACGGCCACGGTCCTTTCCGCCTTCACCGCCGCATGGCGGGCGATATTCAAAGCGAAGCTGGTTTTACCCATGCCGGGCCGGGCCCCCAGAAGGATGAAGTCCGTCCGGTTCAGGCCGGTGATGGTCTCGTCCAGTTCACGGATGCCCGTTGGGATGCCCTTATATTGATCGCTGTCGGGAGAATTGAGCTTGTCCAGCCGGTCAAAGGTCTCCACGATGACTTCGTTGAGCCGCTGGAGCCCTTGCATATTTTTGCCGCGGCGGATATCAAAAATACGCTGTTCAGCCGAATCCAGAAGGGCCGAAGCGTCTGCCGTGCCGTCGGAAGCCTCTTCCACGATTTCACGGGCGGTGGAGATCAGCGTCCGGATATCGTATTTGTCCCGCACGATCTTGGCGTATGTCTCCACATTGCTGATAGACGGCACCAACTGGGCCAACTGAAGAAGATACGTCTTCCCGCTGGCCTCGTCAAATCCTCTTTGTTCCTTCAATTTTTCCAGTACTGTGACAAAATCCACCGGAAGACCCATGGTGAACATATCCAGCATAACGGAATAGATCAGGCTGTTGTTCACCTGATAAAAATATTCAGGCCGGGGCAGGAGCTCCGCCACACGGTCCAGGCAGGAGGAATCCAGCAGGACAGCCCCCAGAACGGACTGTTCCGCCTCGGGGGAAAAGGGCAGGTTCAGCGCGCTGTATGGATTTACCGCCGTTTCCGCCATCTCAAGTTCCCTCCTTTTCATCCTCTTGGCAATAGCAGCCCTCCCCTGTGTCCTACCTTCGGGAAGGCCCCACACAAAGAGGGCAGAGGAAAATCCGCTTTTCCTTCTGCCCTGCAGTTTTTATTCCTGTTCTCCGACTACAGTGTAAAACTTGGCGGAGATTCCCGCATAGAGCTTGATCTCGCACACGTAGGTGCCGAAGGCCTTGATCTCGCCGGATTCGATCTTCCGGCGGTCCACCTCCACGCCAAGCTGCTTCTTCAGAGCTTCCGCGATTTCCTTGGATGTGACCGATCCGAAGAGTTTGCCGCCCTGGCCGGATTTCGCTGTAAGCTTCACGCTCTTCCCGCTGATAATGGCCGCCGCCTTTTGGGCGTTCTCCGTATCCACCTTGATTTTGTATGCCTTGGCCTCCTCAGCGTTCTTCAGCTCGTTCATGGCCTGCGCGTTGGCCTCCTTAGCCAGCTTCCGGGGGAAAAGGAAATTCCTTGCATATCCGTCGGAAACAGTCACAAGCTCGCCCTTTTTACCGGCTCCCTTTACATCTGCCAGCAATACTACTTTCATTTTATTACCTCCGTTATTATTACGCTATGTTGAAGCATATGGACATTATACAGTTTTCTGCACTACCAGCTCTTCCTGCTGCCGCACGGCATCCTTCACCTTTTCCAGAGCCTCTTCCATGGTGACGTCTCTGAGCTGCGCGCCCGCCATGGTCAGATGGCCGCCTCCGCCCAGCCGCTCCATGACCAGCTGAACGTTCATTTCCCCCAGACTCCGGGCGGAAATATTGATGCTTCCCGCATCGGAGAAAAGAACAAAGGAAGCCGCCACTCCCTGGATGGAAAGGAGCTCATCCGCCGCCTGTGCAGCCGTTACGCGGATTTCGGGAAATTCCTTCGCGGCGCAGGCATATGCGCTGCGTCCGCTGATTTCAGCGCAGGCCACGATCTCATGCTTTGCCCTGTATGCCTCCGGGGAATCGGAGAACATACGCTTGACCTCCACAGTATCCGCCCCACGGCGTCTGAGATAAGCGGCCGCTTCAAAAGTACGGACACCGGTTTTCAGCACAAAATTCTTCGTATCCAGCATAATACCGGAAAGAAGGGCCTCCGCTTCCCTGCGGGAAAGGCTGTTCTCCCCTATATACTGCACCAATTCCGCAACCATTTCACTGGCTGAACTGGCATACGGCTCGTGATAAAACACCACGGCGTTCTTGATGTGCCGCACCATCATTCGGTGATGATCGATGACCACCACCCGGGAAACCGCGTCCAGAAGCTCCCTGCTCTCCACAAAATCAGGAGAATGGGTATCCACCACCACCAGCATGGATTTAGGCGTAATCATAGCCATGGCGTCCTGCGGCGCTACAAAAATGTTCTTATCCGGATTTTTTTCCTCCATAGAAGAGAGGATCGGCCCCGCCAGACTCTGTGCCCGATTGATCACCACATAGGCAGGCTTCTGAAGCGCCTTGGTCACTGCGCTCCACAGACCTACCGCCGCCCCGATAGCATCTAAATCCGAAAAACGGTGCCCCATGATAAACACGGCGTCGCTGGAGCGCACATGATCCGAAAGCGTAGCGGCAATAACCCTGGTGCGGACCTTATCCCGCTTTTCGACTCCTTTGGAAAGTCCGCCGAAAAATTCGTATGTATCGCCCTTCTGCTTGACGGCCACCTGGTCGCCGCCCCGCCCGAGGGCCATATCCAAGGCCTTTCTGGCCCACAGCTCCGCTTCCTTCAGGTTTTCGGCGCCGCGGCCCACGCCGATGGAGACCGTGGCGCTGGTATATTCGTCCGCCTTGACGGTGCGGATCTGATCGAGGATTTCAAACCTCTTCTCCGCCGCGCCGCGGATGTGGATCTCATCCGTCAGTATCAAATACCTGCCGCCGGAAAGACGCTTAAAGAAGCCGTTCATATCCGAAGCCCATTCCATGAGCTTGGATTCCACCTGCGATGTGATCCGGGCGTCCTCTGTTCCGCTGGCGTCGCCCGAAAGCTCCTCCCGGTTGTCGAAATGAGCCAGCATCACTACGGGGCGGGTTTCCGTGTACACACGGTTGATCTCTTTATAGTAGGTATCGTCTATGAAATAGAGAACGTATATATTCTTGACCCTTACGCCGAAAACGGTGAAGTTTTTCTCCCCGGCCGTAATATCCGTCCCTTCGGCATCCACCACCTGCCGGACGTTTTTAGGGTAGATAAAACGCAGGATATTTTCTCCCAAGGCTTCTTTTTTGCCGTTGACTCCCTGGGTAAAGGCTGTATTGCACCAAATGATGTCTCCCGCCTCTCCCACGACTGCCACAGGCAGCGAAAGTCTTTCCACCGCCTGGTAATTCTCTACCCCCAGAATCTGTCTGGCGGCCTTTACCGCCATAAGGATATGGTTCCTGAAATGGAGTATAACCGCCAAAAGAGCTATGACTTCCAGAAGGAAAACGCCGCCGCCCGCATAGGCAAGAGGACGGTCACCGCGTATCCAGCAGGCTATGGAAAAAAACAGGGTGGGCAGCGTCAGGATCAAGAAAGACGGTGAAGCGCTCCACACATTCTTTTTCACCGCTCATTCTCCTTTCATGCTTTCGTTATAGCAATCTCTTCCGAAGATCTCCGGAAAAGCGCCTCAAACTTCCATGATGATCGGCAGGATCATCGGGCTGCGGCGGGTCTTATCATACAGCATGCGGGAAAGCCCGTCCCGGATCCGGGTCTTGAGAGTTCCCCAGTCATGGATGCCGTTCTCCGAGCAATTCTCCAGAATCTGCTGCACCAGCACCTTTGCGTCTTCCAGAAGCGGTTCGCTTTCGCGCACATATACGAAGCCTCTGGAGACCACATCCGGCCCTGCAACAAGTCTCCCGTCATCCTCAGAGAGGGTGCACACAACCACGATCAGGCCGTCCTCGCCCAGGTGCTTGCGGTCCCGCAAAACGATACTGCCCACATCGCCGACTCCCAGGCCGTCTACCAGAACACGGCCCGCAGGCACCGTCCCGGCCTTTTTCAAATAGTTTTCGTTGATCTCCACCACATCGCCGATGTCGCCGATATAGATATTACTGCTGGGGATCCCCATGGTTTCCGCCAATCCGGCGTGCTTGCGGAGCATCTTCTGCTCCCCATGGACGGGAATAAAATACTTGGGCTTCACAACGCCCTGCATGATTTTGAGCTCATCCTGGCAGGCGTGACCGGACACATGAACCTCATACATGGATTCATATACGACCTCACAGCCGCGCTTCATCAGTTCATCCACCACATTGCCGACGGTTTTTTCATTGCCCGGTATGGGCCTGGCGGAAATAATGATAAAATCCCCGGGACCTACCTCCACCTTTCTGTGGTCGGCGAACGCCATACGCGCCAGGGCGCTCATAGGCTCTCCCTGGCTGCCGGTGGTGACCAGCACTACTTTTTCCTTAGGATACCGGTTCAGAAGATCGATATCGATCAAAACGCCGTCGGGGACATCCAGATACCCCATTTCCACAGCGATCCCCATGACGTTCACCATCGAACGGCCGGAGAGCGCCACCTTCCTTCCGTAACGGACAGCGCAATTTATGATCTGCTGCACACGCCCTATATTGGAGGCGAAGGAGGCTATGATGATGCGGCTGTTTTCCGCTCTCTTGAAAAGATTC
>URRG01000181.1 GCA_900550095.1 uncultured Oscillospiraceae bacterium | reverse complement strand
ATTGGAGAATATGAAATAATGCGTATCGTATTCATGGGGACTCCTGATTTTGCCGTGCCCTGTTTGGAGGCTCTTTTGGAAAAAGGGCATGATATATGCGGGGTGTTTACGCAGCCGGATAAGCCTAAGGGAAGAAAGTATGTCCTTACGCCGCCGCCTGTGAAGGAATTGGCCGTAAAAAGGGGTCTGCCGGTGTATCAGCCCAAAACCCTCCGAAATGAAGAGGCGGCAGAGTGCATCCGCTCTCTTTCCCCTGACTGTATAGTCGTGGTGGCCTACGGCAAAATTCTCCCGAAGGAGATACTGCAGATCCCCCCCAAGGGATGCATCAATGTGCATGGTTCCTTATTGCCTAAGTACAGGGGAGCGGCGCCGATCCAGTGGGCCGTCATCAACGGGGAGAAAGTATCCGGTGTGACCACTATGTTCATGTCGGAAGGGCTTGACACAGGAGATATGCTTCTGCGTGCAGAAACAGAGATTTTTCCAGAGGAAACGGCGGGCGAACTGTTCGACAGGCTGGCGCCTATGGGGGCGGAACTTCTTGTAAAGACGCTGGATGAACTGGAAAAGGGAACTCTATGCCCTGAAAAGCAGAAGGACGAGGATTCCAGCTATGCGCCGCAGCTTTCCAGGGAATTGGCGGTTTTAGACTGGACACAGGAAGCGGATTGCCTGCATAACAGGATCCGCGGTATGAATCCGTGGCCGTCTGCCTATACTTTCTATAAGGGGCAGATGCTGAAAATCTACAGTTCCTCTGTTTCCGAAAAAAAAGACGGTTTTCCCGGAGAGATAATCCAGGAGAAAGGGCGCCTGTATGTCTGCTGCGGCAAGGGGACGCTTCTAGAGATTCGGGAGCTGCAGTGTCAGGGAAAGAAAAGAATGCAGTCCGCTGATTTTCTGAGAGGCCATTCCTTTGGTCCCGGTGAACGATTTGAGGCTTCCCCAAAGTGAACCTGGAAAGGACGGTTAACTATGGGATTTTATTTTTTCGATTATACCTATTTTTTGTATATGCTGCCGGCTATCGTGATTTCTATGATAGCGCAGTTCAAGGTGAATTCCGCTTTTAAGAGATATTCGCAGATTCCTACGGCCAGAGGCGTTACAGGCAGGGAATCAGCGGCGCTGGTGCTTCGGTATGGAGAAGTGACGGGTGTGGAAATACACTCTACTTCCGGCAGGCTGACCGATCATTTTGATCCCCGCTCCGGTGTTATCCGTCTTTCGCAGCCTGTTTGCGATGTGAACAGCATAGCGGCGGTGGGAGTCGCCGCTCATGAGGCGGGGCATGCGATCCAGCACGCCAGAGGCTATATGCCTATCAAACTTCGCAGTGCGCTGGTCCCGATTACCAATATCGGATCGAATCTTTCCATCCCTCTGATTTTGATTGGTCTGATGTTGCCGGTGGAATATGATTTTGTCGTGACGATAGGGATTTTGCTCTACAGCTTGATGGTAGTGTTTCAGCTTGTGACTTTGCCCGTGGAATTTAATGCCAGTTCTAGGGCTTTGAAAGCTCTGGATGAGGCGGGTATTCTTCAGGAAGAGGAGCTGCGCGGGGCTAAAAAGGTTTTGGGTGCTGCGGCTATGACCTATCTTGCCGCCACCTTTACGGCTCTTATGTCCCTTCTCCGGCTTCTGGCGATTGTAGCTGCCCGGCAGGGAAGAAACAGGAATTGATCCCCCGTGTAAGGGGCTGAGAAATGGGGCCCGGTATGGATAAGGCAAGATCAGCGGTGTTGTCCGCGCTCCTTCGTGTACGTAAGGACGAAGGATATTCCAACATTGTTTTTGATAAGACGGCGCGTTCCTTTGAATTGGAGGCAAGAGACGCGGCTTTTGCGTCCGCCTTGTTTTATGGCGTGCTTGAAAAAAGGCTGCCGTTGGACTATTATATCGCCCGTTATTCCAAAATTCCGCTGAAAAAAATGGGACCTGTGGTGCAGGAGATACTGCGCATGGGAGCTTATCAGCTGCTATATATGGATCGGGTGCCGGATTCAGCAGCAGTGAATGAATCTGTAAATCTTGCAAAGGAAAACAAAGCTGTAAAGGCTTCTGGCTTTATAAACGGCATCCTGCGTACGGCGCTTCGAAATAAAGAAACCTTTCAATGGCCGGAGGCAAAATCGGTAAAGGGAAAAAGCCTCCGGTATTCATGTCCGGAGGAATGGATTGTTTTTTGGGAAAAGGCGTATGGTATTCAGGTGTGCGGTCGGATTCTCGAATCGCTTGAGAAGAGGCCGCCGCTATACATACGGCAGAATCCGCTGAAAATCAGGGGAGAGGAATTGGCGTCGGCTTTGCTTGGTTTATCTGTAAAGGTTAACGCCGTTACAGGCGTGCAGGGCGCTTATGCGCTGGATCATAGCGGAGCTGTAGCGGATCTGGAGCCTTTCCGGGATGGATGGTTTCATGTTCAGGATTTATCTTCCCAAATTTGCTGTTTGCTGGTAGACGCACATCCGGGCGAACGAGTGATCGATGTTTGCGCTGCGCCCGGCGGAAAAACCTTTACTTTGGCAGAGAATATGCGGAACGAAGGGGAATTGTTTTCTTTTGATAAATATGAAAAGAAAGTCGGCTTGATCCGGCAGGGAGCGGAACGTTTAGGATTATCCATTGTGAGGACTGGCCTTCGGGACGCATCCGCGCCGGGCAAGCACCTGGAAAAGGCTGACCGCGTCCTATGTGACGCGCCTTGCTCCGGGCTGGGAGTGATACGCCGGAAGCCGGAGATTCGTTACAAATCTATGAAAGAACTTGACGGCCTGCCGGATTTGCAGTATCTTATTCTGTGTGAATCCGCCAGATTGGTCCGGGAAAAGGGGAAGCTTTTCTATTCGACCTGTACATTGAATCCGGAGGAAAATGGCAGCGTAGCCAATCGTTTCCTGAGGGAGCATCCTGAGTTTGAACCGCTTTCTCTGCGGTTGCCTGAGAAGGTTTCCCGTAAGATTGAGGAACCGGAAAATCAGCTTACGATTTTTCCTTATACAATGGATTCGGACGGCTTTTTTGTCGCGGCCTTTCAAAGGATATAAGATATAAGCGGGAAGTGTCTTTTTGGAAATACAGGATTTGCAGAAAACTCAAATAGAAAAACGGGATATAAAATCCATGCGGCTGGAAGAGCTTCAGGAAGCGGTGGCATCTATGGGGCAGCCCTCCTTTCGGGCACTGCAGGTGTATCGTTGGCTTCACCGGGGTGTTTCTTCTTTTGATGAAATGTCGGATCTTTCCAAGAGCCTCCGAAGCCGTCTGGAGGGGGCGTTTTACATAGCCTCTGCCGTCATTGTACGGAAACAGGTTTCCGCCTTGGATGGGACGGTGAAATACCTCTTCCGGCTTATGGACGGGGAATGTGTGGAATGTGTGCTGATGAAATACCATCACGGGTATTCCGTATGCATTTCCTCGCAGGTAGGCTGCAAAATGGGCTGTACCTTTTGTGCTACGGGAAAAAGTGGTTTCTCGAGGAATCTGCGGGCGTCGGAGATCCTTTCTCAGGTGCAGGCGGCGCAGGCGGATTGCGGGAGCCGGATTTCCAATATTGTTTTGATGGGGATGGGGGAGCCCCTGGATAATTATGAAAATGTCCTGCGATTTTTGGAATTGGTTTCCTCTTCTGAGGGAATGAATATTGGTATGCGCCATATTTCCCTTTCTACCTGTGGGATTGTAGATAAAATATACGATTTGGCGGATCGCAGATTGCAGCTGACCCTCTCTATTTCCCTGCATGCTCCCAACGACAGAATACGGGTCAAGACTATGCCTGTAAACCGGCGGTGGGGTGTGGAGGAGCTTCTGGCGGCTTGCCGATATTATGGAAAAACTACGGGCCGAAGAATTTCGTTTGAGTATGCCATGATAAGCGATGTTAACGATTTTGATTCCTGCGCCGAAGAGCTGGGCGGAAGGCTGCATGGCATATTGAGCCATGTAAACCTGATCCCTGTCAACAATGTGACGGGCAACGGATATGTGAAAAGCTCTCCGGAACGGATCAGGCGGTTTGTTCGCATATTGGAAGGAAAAGGAATTACGGCAACGGTAAGGAGAACCCTCGGTTCTGATATAGACGCCTCCTGCGGGCAGCTGCGCCGCAGAGTGCAAGAGGAGGAAGTTAAGGCTTGAAGATGTATGGGAACAGCGATATCGGTTTGGTGAGGCATGCCAATGAGGATTCGTTTCGCTGTGAGAATGTTTCTGAAAATACCGCATTGCTTGTAGTCTGCGACGGAATGGGCGGAGCCAACGGCGGAAGCACGGCCAGCCGGATGGCTGTGGATACCGTATGCGCGGTGCTTTGCGGAAAGCTGCATGAAAGTATGGATCCGGATAGCGTAAAGGAACTTCTTCTCAAAGCGGTGGAAGAGGCCAATACAGCGGTTTACAGGCTTTCTTTGACGGAACCGGAACTGAGCGGGATGGGAACCACTGTGGTGGCGGCTGTTCTGCAGGAAGAGGCTGCGTATATAGTCCATGTGGGGGACAGCCGGGCCTATCATGTGGGTACGGAGGGCATTACGCAGCTTACGATGGATCATTCCATGGTGCAGGAGTTGGTTCGCAGCGGTGATTTGACCGCACTTCAGGCTAAAATGCATCCGCAGAAGAACATTATTACTCGGGCTGTGGGAGTAGAAGAAAGCGTTGAAGCCGATTTTGTACAGAAGCCGCTTTCACCGGGAGATGTGGTTCTTCTCTGCACAGATGGGCTGACGAATTATGTAGAGGATCATACTATTCTTGAATCCGTTCAGAGCGAGCCTCTGGAACATTTTTGCAACGATTTGATAGCCCTTGCAAAAGAGAACGGAGGCGGCGATAATATTACGATTGCCGCGGCCAAATATTGCTGAAGGGAGCTGACAGACAATGGATAAATATTCCGGAAAAAGACTGGACGGACGGTATGAGATACATGAGCTGATCGGCGTGGGCGGAATGGCCCTGGTATACAGAGCCTACGACACTATTGACGACAGGACGGTAGCCATAAAAATCCTGAAGGATGAGTTTCTGGGCAATGCGGAATTTATCCGGCGCTTTAAGAACGAGTCAAAGGCGATCGCGGTTTTGTCGCACCCCAATATTGTAAAGGTTTTCGACGTAAGTTTCGGGGACAGAATCCAATATATCGTCATGGAGTACATCGACGGCATAACACTGAAGGATTATCTTTCCCAGCAGAGGGAAATAAAGTGGAAGGAGGCTATCCACTTTACGGTGCAGATCCTGCAGGCTTTGCAGCACGCCCATGAAAAAGGTATTGTTCATCGGGATATAAAGCCGCAGAATATAATGCTTCTGCAGGACGGCACCATTAAGGTGACGGATTTCGGCATAGCCCGGTTTTCCAGAAGCGAAACCAGAACGATCACCGATAAGGCTATCGGTTCTGTGCACTATATCGCGCCGGAGCA
>URRG01000180.1 GCA_900550095.1 uncultured Oscillospiraceae bacterium | reverse complement strand
TATGTAGATGTGGAGGCGGAGGCGGAGCTCCCCGGCGAGGGGGGCAACGCGGCGGCAAAGACCGTCACGGAGCTGGTGACGGTCCCGGCGGGCATCGAGGGAGTGACGAATCCCTCCGCCTTTTCGGGGGGAGAGGACGCGGAGCCGGACGAAAGCCTGCGCCGCCGCCTTCTGCAGATGATCGAATACCCGCCCCAGGGGGGAAACCTTTCCTACTACAGGCGGCTTGTGATGGAACATCCTGCCGTGCGTTCCGTGTCGGCGGCCTCCGGGGCTTCGGGCGGCGGAACGGTGGAAATCTGCATCGACGGCCGGGGGACCGGGACCGGCGAGGGCGATCTGGAGGCGATCCGCCGGGAACTGGAGGAAAAGCGGGAGATCGGCGTGACCCTGGCGGTATCCGCGGCGGAACGGGTGAAAATCCCCGTGAAGGCGGCCCTCTCCCTGCAGCCGGGCTGGAGCCTGGAGCGGGCTTCGGAGGTCTGCCGGAAGGCCGCGGCGGAATTTTTCAGCTCCATGGAGGTGGGGCAGAAGTTTTACGCCTCCGCCCTGGCGGCGGCCCTGATGGGCACAGGGGCCGTGTGGAACGTGGAGTTTGACGGCGAAACGACTGCGGACACGGAGATCTCCCGGAAACAGGCGGCTGTGTGCGGAGAGATCGTTTTTGAGGAGGCGGGGGCATGAGACCGTTGGAATCCATGCGTATGCGCCTGCAGGAAACGGGGCTTTACGCCCTTTCCGGGGGAACGGCGGCGGACTGGGAGCTGGAAGCCTACGCCGCCGGGCTGGAGCTCCTGTATGCGGCTGTCGTGGAGCTGGCGCAGAACGCCTTCCCGGAAACGGCCGCGGCTGAGGGGCTGTCCCTTTGGGAGGGCCTCCTGCGGGCGGCGGAATCCATGGGCGTCCCCGTTTCTGCGGCGGAGGAGCCGGGCAGGATCTGCTGCATGACGGCAGGGACGCCGGACGGGGAGGAGCTTTCACGGTTCCGGCGCTCCATAGGCGGGTTTGTTCCAGCGCACCTGAAGCTCATTTTGGACAGCAGGCCGCTGAGCTGGGACGCTGTGGAGGAGAAGGGGTATTCCTGGCAGCAGATGGACAGCGCTTCCATGACCTGGCGGGACATCGATTCCCTGGGCGGCGGCATGGAGGAAATACCGGCAAAATAAAGGCGGCAGAGGGCCGGGAGCCGCCGCCCGGCCATGGAAAGCGGCGGCGCGCGGGAACGCGGTGAAAATATGCGGTCACGTATAAACGCACAAACGGCACAATACGAAGGAGGAACGATACCGATATGCCATCCAGCAAAAAAACATCCCTGGGGCTGAACGACTGGCAGCCCCAGGACAAACCGGCTAGGGAGGATTTCTGCGGGGACAACGCCCTGCTGGACCGTTTGCTCTCCAGCCATTTTTCCGATGCGGACATGCATCTTTCAAAGGAAGAACGGGAGTATCTTTCCAGCTCTGCGGCGGGCGTTTACGAAGGAAACGGAGAAGCGGCGCGGCAGATCCTGCTGCCCTTTGCGCCGAAGCTCGCGGTGGTCGCCCAGAGCTCCGCGGCCCCCTTTCTGTTTTCCGGCGCGGCGACAGAGATCCATATGGGCCTGGCTTCCCCCTCCGGAAGCACAGCGGGAGTGGATCTCAGCGGGCAGACCCTTTCCGTCCGCCAATCCCAGACGGAGCCTCCGGCGGGAGGGCAGAAAATGTGCCTGAATCAGCCGGGCGGCGTATACTTCTGGGCGGCTTTCCGCTGAAGTCCGGAGCCTCCTGTTTTCCCGCCTTTCTGAGGCTGCGGGGAAAGAAGCCGAGGGGGGACGGCCACGCTTGTATTCCGCGTTTCGATCGGGTATACTATATGACATATGGCCTGGGAACAGGGCGCGGCGTTTTGCCCATGGGGGCGGAGGGACGCGCGGCGGTACCGGAAGCCCTCGGCCTTTCAGGGGAACAGGAAAGGAACAAGAAACGGATGCAGGCGGAGACCGCGGAACCGTATAGAAACGACAGGCAGCAGACAGGCGGAGGCATAAAACCGGCCCCCGCGGCGTAAGCATGAAGGGGAGGAAACGCATGGCTGAGATGACGGAACTGAAGACAGAGCCGGAAAAGGCGCTGCTGGTGGAGGTGGACACGGGGGAATACGACGCGGAGGCTTCCCTGGCGGAGCTCTACGAACTGGTGCGCAGCGCGGGGGCGGAGCCTTTCGGGGCCGTGACCCAGAAGCGCCCCGCCCCGGACACGGCCACATGCGTGGGGGCCGGCATGATGGAGGAGATCGCATCCATGTGTGAGGCTCATGAGCTGGATCTGCTCATTTTCGACCGGGAGCTGACGCCCACGCAGATCCGCAACATCGAGGCCGCTTCCGGCGTGCGGGCCATTGACCGCACCATGCTGATCCTGGATATTTTCGCGGCCCGCGCCCGAAGCCGGGAGGGGCGCCTGCAGGTGGAGCTGGCGCAGCTCAGGTATCTTCTGCCCCGCCTTTCCGGCATGGGGACGAAGCTTTCCCGCCTGGGAGGAGGCATCGGGACCAGAGGCCCCGGCGAGACCAAGCTGGAGACGGACAGGCGGCATATCCGCAGAAGGATCGAGGCTTTGAAGGAAAAGCTGGAGGCCGTGGAGAAACACCGGGAGCAGCAGAACGCCCGGCGGAAAAAGGACGGCGTCATCACGGTGGCCCTGGTGGGCTACACCAATGCGGGAAAGAGCACCCTGATGAACCTGCTCACAGAGGCCGGCGTTCTGGCGGAAAACAAGCTCTTCGCAACGCTGGATCCCACGGCCCGGGCGCTCAGGCTGCCCTGCGGCAGAAGCGTCATGCTGATCGATACGGTGGGGCTGGTGCGCAGGCTGCCCCATCATCTGGTGCAGGCGTTCCACTCCACCTTGGAACAGGCAGCGCTGGCGGACGTGATCCTGAATGTGTGCGACGCTTCCAGTCCCGAAGCGCAGACGCACCTGGAGGTCACCCGAACCCTTCTGGGTGAACTGGGCTGCAGCGGCAGGCCGGTGATCTCTGTACTGAACAAGTGCGACCTCGTCCCCTCTTTATGGGAAGCCCCCATGATCGGGGATGCTGTGCGGATCAGCGCCCTGGACGGACGCGGCATAGAAGATCTCCTTTCCGCCATAGAGGAGAGCCTTCCGGAGAAAATGCAGGAGATGGAGATTTTGCTTCCCTTTTCTCAAAGCGGGCTGGCGGCCCGTATCCGCGGGGAAGGCCGGGTGGAAGAGGAGGAGTATCTGCCCGAGGGGCTGCGCATGCGGGTTTCCGTGCCGGAAAAGCTGGCCGGGGGCCTGCGGGAGTATGAGCTGTGACGCGGCGGTTCGGTGAAAAGTACAATAGAAAAAGCAAAAGCCGGCTTGCGCCGGCTTTTGCTTTTTGGGGAGGAGTTGTATTGAAAAGGTGTGACAGATCCCTGTCACAAGTCTTGCAATCTATATCATGGCTATATTATAAATCCCCATTCATTGGGTGTCAAGAGAATCACAAAGGATTTTGGGGGAAAACTGCAGAATCTACGTGTTGGACAAATCGCAGAATTTAAAATAGAAATTTTAGGTATATTTTCCTATAAAAATAATTCTAATTTGATATTGACAGCCGAAAAATTCAGATAGAATGAGGATGGAATCGATTTTCGATTTTACTCTGCTGAAATGGTAAAGAAAAAGGGAGAGCGCGGTTTGGGCAATTTGGATTTGACAAACAAGGTCTGATTCTGTAAAGTTGTACTATTGCCGGTTGTCTCTCTTGTCTGCGGGCGCGGTTTTTTTAAGGGTTAGAAAGAGATACAGACATACGATAAAGGAAGGCAGTTTTTATGAAAATTATTTTAGTCACCGATGAATACGGAAGCCTGAACAACGGAACCACCATGACGGCTCACCGGTTCTATCAAATGCTCCGGGAAAGAGGCCACGAGGTGCATATGCTGGCCAGCGGAGAGCTGACTGAGCCGGCATACCGGGCCAAAGCCGGCAGGTATCCGATAGCCACAAAGGTGGCCGCCAAGCAGGGGTTCGGATTTGCCGTTCCAGACGAGGCGCTGTTCCGCCGGGCATTCCGGGGCGCCGACGTGGTCCATTTCCTTCTGCCCCTGCCCTTTGAGAAGAAAGCCATGCGGGTATGCCGGGAAATGGATATTCCCATGAGCGCGGCTTTTCATCTTCAGCCGGAAAACGTCACCTATATCTGCCATATGCCGAGAGAAACGCTGGCCAACGGCCTCTATGCCTATTTCAGGCATAGTTTTTACAAATATTTCGATCATATACACTGCCCCTCCAAATTTATTGCCGATCAGCTGACCGGGCACGGCTACAAGGCGAAGATGCATGTGATCAGCAACGGCGTGGACGACGACTTCACGCCCGCCGCCAGGCCGGAAAAGAGAAAGGACGGGAAGATCCACATCCTGATGGTGGGCCGCCTTTCACCGGAAAAACGCCAGAGGGTCCTTATCGAGGCGGTGAGGCGTTCAAAGTATGCCGGGAGTATCCAGCTGCACCTGGCGGGCAGGGGCCCCTGCATGGAGGCCCTTGTAAAGCAGGGGGAAAAGCTGCCCAATCCGCCCGAGTTCGGCTTTTACAGCAAAGAGGAGCTGATCGGGCTCATCCGTTCCTGCGACCTGTACGTCCACGCCTCCTATATCGAAATCGAAGCGATCTCCTGCATGGAGGCCT
Source organism: uncultured Oscillospiraceae bacterium (assembly GCA_900550095.1). Lineage (GTDB taxonomy): Bacteria > Bacillota > Clostridia > Oscillospirales > Acutalibacteraceae > UMGS1264. The sequence goes on along the minus strand of URRG01000180.1, from coordinate 757 downwards.
TTGCCTGCGGTCTGGTGCCGGTGATCTGCAATTCGCCCAAGTCCGCCACCACCCAGTTCGCTCTCTGCGAGGAAAGCCTTTTCGCGCCGGACGACCCGGACGATCTGGCCAGGAAGATCGATTATTGGATCGAAAATCCCGAACGCAAAGCGGTGATGTCGGTAAAATACGCCCAGCAGGGGGAAAAATACCGCGTTTCCCGTTCGGTGGAGGAAGCTGAACGCATGTTTTTGGAAACGATCCGGGACCACAGGGGGAGGAATCGCCGATGAAGGAAAAGCCGCTGATCCCAAGGAATCCTGTGTTCCGTTTTTTCAGCAGCGCCTTTTTTTACTGCATAGCGGTCCCTCTTTTGACGGTCTTTGATTTTCTGTGGTTCGGCTTTCGAAAGAAGGGAAAGAGGAACCTCAGGCTGGTAAAAGGGAAAGGGGCCGTGGTGGTCTGCAACCATGTGCATAATTTCGACTGCACCTTCGTGGGCCTTTCCGTTTTGCCCAGGCGGGCCGTGTTTACGTCCCTGGCGTATCTGTTCCGCCTTCCCGTGGTGGGGCCGCTGATCCGCATAATGGGCAGCGTGCCTGTGTCGGCGGAGCTGTCCGGCATGAGAAGGTTCCTTTCCGAGCTCAGCGAGGGGGCGGAAAAGGGGCGGCTGGTGTGCATGTATCCGGAGGGGATGATAGAGCCTTACTGCGACCGCCTGCGCCAGTTTCGGGAGGGAGCGTTTGCGGTGGCTGTCCGGGCGGGGGTCCCTGTGATC
>URRG01000179.1 GCA_900550095.1 uncultured Oscillospiraceae bacterium | reverse complement strand
GGTGTCGATGATGCCGCTCATCAGATACACGGCCCCAGGCTTCATGAACCGGCCCACGTCTCCTGTGAGGGAAATGACGATATCCGCCACGATATTGGCGGCCACCACATCAAATGTGCCGGAAACCTTTTCGGTCAAATTTCCGCAGATGCCTGTGAAACGATCCTTCACCCCATTGAGCTCCGCATTCTGCCGGGCCGTCTTTACCGCCAATTCATCGATATCCACGCCCACGGCGGAATCCGCTCCCAAAAGCAGCCCCGCCACAGAGAGGATCCCACTGCCGCATCCCACATCCAGAAGCGAACTTCCAGGCTTTACATATTCTTCCAGGAGCTCCATGCAGAGCCGGGTGGTCTCATGGGTTCCCGTGCCGAAGGCCAGGCCCGGCTCAAGATGAAGAATCCTGCGGTCTTCCGGGTTCTCCGCCTCCTCCCAGGTGGGGCGTATCAAAAGCTTTTTCCCCACAGGGATAGGCTTGAAGTATTTTTTCCAGTTGTTGATCCAGTCCTCCGTCATGCAGGCGGAGGTGTCGATGGTATGCTCAATATGTTCGGCGGAATACCGCTCGCTCAAAAAAGCTACCGCCTCCGCCGGATTTTCTTCCGGACTGATATAGATATGGATTTTAGCGGTAGAGCGGTCCTTTTTCAAAAGCTCCTCGTCTATAAGATCGATATGGGCGATCTCCCAGGCCTCCTCCTCCAAATGGGAATAGTCCTCGATATAGATACCATAGGGAACCGTCATCTGGGCAATGTCCCCGGCTCTTTCCACATCCTCCGCCTTCACGGCGGCGCATACTTCCGTCCATACCTGATTTTCCATTTCCGCTTCCTCATTTCTTCCGTAATCTTTCTGCGCTCTCCCGCATTGGCCGCCCGCTGCCGGCTATATGCGTATGTGCCTGTACATCCATGCGCATACGCTTCCCAACGGGGACGGCGCATATGTGCGTATATATTTGTATTATATACCAGACAGGAGGGAAAAAACAGCCCCCGGCAGACCTATTCCTCTGTTTCCATGAATAGAATGATATGAAACGCTTTTCCCGCGCTGGCCGAAAAGCGGAAAGCAAACTGGCAGAAAAAAGAGACGGAACGGGAGGAATGAACCGCATATGACAAGGAAGGGAAAATTCTTGCGCAACGCCCTGATCCTCACCGCAGGCTCCCTGATCCTGCGGTTTATGAATATCGGGTTCCGTTCCTATATCGCCCAGGCGATCGGGACGGACGGAATGGGCATGTACCAGCTGATTTTTTCCCTCTTCATGCTGGCTTCGGCCCTTTGCACCTCCGGCGCAGGCTTTGCCGTCACAAGGCTGGCGGCGGAAGGAAAAGGCTCCCGCAGGACCATCGGAAAATGCTGCGCCATCGCGCTTACAGTAAGCCTCTCTGCCGCCATGATTTTTCTTATAGGCGCTGAACCCATGGCCGCATATCTTCTGGACAGCCCCCAGTGCGCCCGTTCCCTTCGGTTTCTGGCCCCCGGCCTCCCCTTTATGGCCGTCTGCTCCTGCCTGAAGGGGTGGTTCCTGGCAAGGGGAAATTCCTACCTGCCTGCCGGAGCGGAGATCATGGAGCAGCTTCTCACCATCGGGGCTTCCATGGCTCTGCTTCCCCTCTTCCCCTCCATGGAGGCCTTCATGCTGGGCTCCTCCATAGGCGAATGCGGCTCCTTCTCTGTGGTGGGAATCGGGTGGCTCCTATGCCGCCGTAAGCAGAAACCGGCGGAAAAAAGCGTCTCTGCCGGGGAAATCCTTCGGATCGGCGCTCCCGTCACCTGCGGTTCCTTCATCCGCAGCGGCCTGAGCAGTGTGGAGAACCTCCTCATTCCCAAGGGCCTGCGCCTGCACGGGGACGACTCCGGAGCGGCTCTCTCCAGCTATGGGCTTGTGCAGGGCATGGTCATGCCCCTGTTGTTTTTCCCCGCCTCCTTTGCCGGTTCCCTCTGCACTCTTTTGGTGCCCGAGCTGGCCCGGGCGGCCTCTCAAAAGGACAGCGGCTTTATCCGCCGGACCGCGGACCGCGCCATACGGCTGACGCTGTTTTTCTCTTTTCTCACCATGGCCGGCTTTCTTGCCCTATCCCATCCCCTCTGCCAGCTCTTCTACAGCAGCACAGAGGCGGGAAGCCTTCTGCGCGTCATGGCTCCTATCGTCCCGATCCTCTATCTGGACAATGTGGTGGACGGCATGCTCAAAGGGCTCGATCAGCAGATGTATTCCTTCAAATACAATTTTGTAGATTCCCTTCTCCGGATCCTTTCTCTTTCCATCCTTCTTCCCCTATGGGGCATCGCCGGATACATCAGCGTTCTGTTTTTCAGCGAAATCTTCAACGCCACCCTCAGCATAGGCCGGCTTCTGAAGATAACGAAGCTGCATCCCCATCTTCGCAGGTGGCTGGCGCCTCCTGCAGCGGGGGCATTGATCCTCTACGGGATCCTGCTTTTCTTCCGGGGGCTGTGACACCGCCCGGCGATAGTTCGAAGCGCGCCGGAGGCCCATGAAAAGGGACCGACCAGAGCGGGACGCAAAACTAAAAAAGAAATCAGCAACCAGAAAACTGGAAATTGCAGCGATATGCAGAAAAATAGCGGGCGCCCGCAAAGTTTTACAAATTTTTCATTTCCACCGGCGGAAACATGCTATACTGTGAAAGACCCAGCTGCGGCTGCGGGAAGAGGAGGTATATTCTCCTATACGGACCACCTCCGAAAAGATTTCAATCCTGCACAGCTGGAACGAGCGCCGCAAAAGGCTCCCCGCATTTTGAGAGGAACTCTCCCCGTTCCCCGCAGAACAGGAAGCTTCATTTGCACCAGGGAGGAAATAAAACATTGGACCGCTGGATACTGTTGTTTCTTCTGTTTCTTATATACAGCTTTTTGGGGTGGCTCTGTGAAAGCATATACTGTTCCATCCCCGCCAAACGGTTTATCAACCGCGGCTTTTTAACCGGGCCCGTCTGCCCGGTGTACGGTGTGGGCGGAATTCTCACCGTCCTGCTTTTAACGCCGTTTCAAAATCGTCTTCCCCTTCTGTATCTCTCCGGCGTGCTCGTCACCAGCGCCGTAGAGTACGCGACGGGTTTTCTGCTGGAAACTGTCTTTCACACCCGCTGGTGGGATTACTCCAACCGCCGCTTTCAAATTCGGGGGAGGGTCTGCCTGCGGAATTCCCTGCTCTTCGGCCTCATGGCCGTGGCTCTCATGAAATGGATCCACCCTCTTCTCCTGCGGCTGCTGGAAGCCGTCCCCAAAGCGTTTCTTCCCTGGATCGCCGGGGCCGCTCTCCTGTGCTTTGCTGCAGATACGGCGGCTTCCGTCCGGGCGGCGCTGCAACTCAGCGGCAAACTCCGGGAGCTGGAATCCGTCTTGAAAGAAATACGAGCCAAATCCGAAGAATGGAGAAGGGCGGGGCTGACATCGTTACAGCGGGCTTTCTCCTCTTCCCATGAAGAATTGCTTCGCAGGCTGCAAGAGCGGCAGTCTGGTATCGAAAAGAGTCTGCGGCTGCTTCACCGGCGCCTGTTAGGGGCTTTCCCCTCCATGGATTCCCAAAAATACAGGGCGGCTCTCCAGCGCCTGCGGGCCGCTGCAGAGGAACGGCGTTGTGCGCGCCGCCAAAAAAGAGCAGCCAAAAAATCCGGACAAAAAAACACATAATGTCAAACGAAGCGGGGGTGTCTTTTGAGACGCCCCCGCTTCCCTAAAATCCGTCCGCCGGCATATTACGATATTAAGAACGCCCCGGCAAACGGGACTCTCAGCCTTACAGCCGGCTCGCATCAGGATGCTTTCCCAACCTTAAGCCGGCCCTTCCTCTTCTCCAGGACTTCTTTTGGGAAGACCCTTCTCCGCACCACCAGATAGCAGATGAAGTGGGCGGAGGCCGTCAGGAGCCAGGAAACAGGATAGGAAATATACAAGCAGATGAGGGTCCTTTCCCAGGAAAATACGGTAAAGATCCACAGCACGCGGAAGGCGCAGGCTCCGGTGAGGGATACCAGCATGGGGAGAACGGAATATCCCAGCCCGCGGATACTGCCCACCATCACATCCATCAGGCCGCAGAGGAAATACGTGCTGGAAACGATAGAGAGCCTCACAAGGCCGTAGGAAATCACCTCTGCCTCTGTGGAATAGATACCAAGAAGCTGCGTTCCCAGAAGATAGGCCCCGTTCCCCAGCACCAGGCCGATTATGGCTACCACCATCAGACAACGCCCCAGAATGCGGTCGATGCGCTTATACTGCCCTGCGCCCAGATTCTGGCTTGTAAAACTCAGAGACGTCTGATAAATGGCGTTCATAGCCGTGTATACGAAGCCCTCTATATTGCTGGCCGCCGTATTCCCCGCCATGACCTGAGAGCCGAAAGAATTGATAGAGGACTGGATCAGCACGTTGGAAATACTGAAAACGATGCCCTGCAGGCCCGCCGGCAGCCCTATGCGCAGCATGGAAACGAGCTTATGCTTGTTGATATGCAGCTTTGAAACCTCAAGGCGGCACATTCCCTGGGTCCTCAGCAGGCAGAGAATGACCAGCACGGCGGAAATCACCTGGGAGATCACTGTGGCTATAGCCACGCCGGCCACGCCCATATGGAAAACGATCACAAAGATCAGGTTAAAAATAACGTTTATAACTCCCGCTATAAGAAGAAAATACAGCGGGCGGCGGGTGTCGCCGATGGCCCTGAGCACGGCGGCCCCGAAATTATACAACATGAAAGCGGGCATACCCACGAAATATATCCGCATGTAGAGCACCGCCTGATCGATCACATCTTCGGGCGTTCCCATCAGCTCCAAAAGAGGACGGGCGGCGAAAAATCCAACGAAAATCAGAAGGATCCCCCCGACCCCCGCCGTTAGGACAGAGGTATGGACCGTCTCCTCCACGGCTTTCGCATCCTTGGCCCCGTAATAGCGGGCCACCAGTACATTGGTGCCGATGGAAAGGCCAATGAAGAGATTCACCAGCAGGTTGATAAGCGAACCCGTAGAGCCCACCGCCGCCAGAGCGGAACTGCCGGTGAAGCGCCCCACCACGATGATATCCGCCGCATTGAAGAGCAGCTGAAGGACCCCTGAAAGCACCAAAGGCAACGCGTATACAAGGATCTTTTTCAGCAGCGGGCCGCTGCACATATCCATTTCATAGGATTTGTTCCGGTTTAGCCCTGTGTGCAAATGCATGTTGCAACTCTCCCTTTTCGATTCCGTTCCTTCTTTTTCATATATCCGCTCCCGATCCAGAGCGGCACATCCCCATTATAGACCTTTCTTCCCGAAAAGCAAGGGAACAGCGGGCACATTTTTCCCTTTCCGCCGCTCCGCGCCTTCTTCTGCTTTCAGAACGCATCTTTGCATAAAGGCCCTCGATAAAAGGAGGCCCGCCCTCCCCTTCCGGAGAGAGCGGACCTGCTTCAGACTTCATAAAATATTCCGCTTC